>DASTYT010000077.1 GCA_035764725.1 Candidatus Methylomirabilota bacterium
TCCCAGCTGTGGCGGGACACCGTGAACCGTGTGGCCAAGGACTATCCCCAGGTGGAAGTGGAGCACGTGCTCGTCGACAACTGCGCGATGGCCCTGATCCACAAGCCGACCCACTTCGACACGCTGGTCACCGAGAACACCTTCGGCGACATCCTCTCCGACGAGGCGGCCATCCTCGCCGGCTCGATGGGCATGCTGCCTTCGGCGAGCCTGGGCGGCAAGGTGGGACTCTACGAGCCCGTTCACGGGACCGCGCCCGATATCGCGGGGAAGGGGATCGCCAATCCGATCGCCGCGATCCTATCCGCGGCCATGCTGCTCCGCTACTCGCTGAACCGCGGGAGCGACGCCGACCGCGTCGAGGCGGCGGTGCTGCGCGTGCTCGAGCAGGGCCATCGCACCGCCGACATCCGCGGGATGGCCGACAAGGCGGTGGGCACCCAGCAGATGGGCGACCTCATCTGCCGGCAGATCGAGCGGAGCTACTAGATGGCCGCCGGCATCACCGTCGCGGTGGTGGGGGTGACGGGAGCGGTGGGCCAGACCACGCTGCGCGTCCTCGAGGAGCGGAAGTTCCCCGTGCGCGACCTGCGCGTGTTCGCCTCGGAGCGCTCGGTGGGCAAGACGGTGACCTTCGCGGGCGAGAGCCTCCGCGTGGAAAAGGCGGGACCCGAGTGCTTCAAGGGCGTGCAGATCGCCCTCTTCTCCGCGGGATCCGCCCAGTCGAAGGAGCTCGCGCCGCTCGCGGTGAAGGCGGGGGCGATGGTGGTGGACAAGTCCAGCGCCTTTCGCATGGACCCCGCGGTGCCGCTGGTCGTGCCCGAGATCAACGCGCACGCGGTGGCGGGGCACAAGGGCATCGTCGCCTGCCCGAACTGCACGAGCATCGTCACCGTGATGCCGCTCAAGCCTCTCCACGACGCGGGCCGGCTCCGGCGCGTGGTGGCGACGTCGTTCCAGGCGGTGTCGGGCGCGGGCGTGAACGGGGTGGAGGAGCTGCGCGCACAGACGCTCGCGTGGGCGCGCGGCGAGGCGCTCACGCCGAAGTACTTCGCGCATCAGATCGCCTTCAACGTGATCCCGCACATCGACAAGTTCGTCGACAACGGCTACACCGGCGAGGAGATGAAGCTGGTGGACGAGGTGCGGAAGATCCTGGAGGCGCCCGACCTTCTCGTGTCGCCGACGACGGTGCGCGTGCCCGTCTTCACCGCCCACTCGATCGCCGTCAACGCGGAGACCGAGCGCCCGGTGGGGGTGGCCCGCGCCCGCGAGGTGTTCGCGGCCTTCCCGGGCCTGCGTCTCTGGGACGAGCCGGCGGAGAGCCGGTATCCAATGCCGGTGATGGTGGAGGGCCAGGACGATTGCTTCGTGGGGCGCATCCGGCAGGATCTGGCGGCGCCCAACGGCCTCAACTTCTGGGTGGTGGGCGATCAGCTCCGCAAAGGCGCCGCGCTCAACGGCGTCCAGATCGCCGAGCTCCTGATCCGCTGAGCGGGGAGGAGGAGCCCGCACGCCGACGCTCCGCCTCACCCTCGCCTACGACGGCACCGACTTCCAGGGCTGGCAGCGCCAACCCGGCCGCCCCACCGTGCAGGGCCTGGTGATGGACGCGTGCGCCCGCGTGCTGGGCGCCCCCGTGAAGGTCACGGGCGCAAGCCGCACCGACGCCGGCGTGCACGCGCTGCGGCAGGTCGCGAGCCTCGTCACCGACGGCGCCCTCCCGCCGGAGCGGCTCCAGCGCGCGCTCAACGCGCTCCTGCCCGACGCCGTGCGGGTTACCGACGCCCGCCCCGCGCCCGCCGGCTTCGACGCCCGCCGCTCCGCCTCGGGCAAGCGCTATTTCTATCTGATCGACCGCGCGGCCGCCGCCGATCCCTTCCTGCGCCAGTACGCGTGGCATCAGCCGCGCCCGCTCGACGCGGCGGCGATGGCGGCGGCCCTGGGTCGCCTCCGCGGCAAGCACGACTTCTCCGCCTTCTGCGCGGCGCCGGGGCGGGGCCGGACGCCGGTCTGCACGGTGCGCGCGGCGCGCCTGGTGAGCCGCCGCACGCGGCTGGGCCTGCTCGTCTCCGCCGACAGCTTTCTCCATCACATGGTGCGAAACGTGGTCGGGAGCCTGGTCGAGGTGGGGCGAGGCGCGCGCGAGCCCGGGTGGATGTCCGCATTACTCGAGGGCCGCGACCGCCGGCTCGCCGGGCCCACCGCGCCGCCCCAGGGGCTCTGCCTCGTCCGCGTCCTCTACGGGGGGTTTCTTGCGTCCCATGCGCCGGGGCCGTAGGCTGGACGCCGACATGACGCGCGAGCCGGCGACCGACGCATGAGGACTTTCTTCGTGCTCCGCCGAGGCCGCCTCGAGGAGGTGCACGCCGAGGTCGTGCGCGAGCAGCCGCTCACCGTCTACGTGAACGGCGAGCGCTTCCTGACCCTCCTCTGCACGCCCCTGAAGCTGGACGCGCTGGTGCTCGGCTATCTCTGGATGGAGAAGGTGATCGGCGGCGTCGAGGACGTGACCGCGCTCACCGTGTCCGAGGTGGATGGGCGCGCGGACGTCACGCTCACGCGGCCGGTGACGCTGCCCACCGAGCGCATCCTCACCTCAGGGTGCGGCGGCGGCATCACGTTCCGGATCGATCCCCGGCTCTTCACGCGGCTGGATTCTCCGCTGCGCGTGCGCCCCGCAGATCTGGCCGCCCGCATGAAAGACCTCTACGGCGAGGCCGTGCAGTATCAGGCCTCCCGCGGCATTCACGGCGCCGCTCTCGCCGATCCCGGCCGCCTGCTCGTGGTCGCGGAGGACGTCGGTCGTCACAACGCGGTCGACAAGCTCAAGGGCGAGGCCCTCCTGCGCAACCTCGCCACCACGGACCGCCTGCTCCTCTCCACCGGGCGCATCTCCTCCGAGATGCTGCTGAAGGCCGCGCGCATGGGGGTGCCGCTCGTCGCCTCACGCACTTCGCCCACCGAGATGGCGGTGGCGCTGGCCGAGCAGCTCGGCATCACCGTGGTCGGCTACGTGCGCCCCGACAGCCTCAACCTCTATACGGGCGAGGCGGTCGCGGTGGACGAGGCCGGCTGAGGCCCGGGTGGGATCTGCCGTGCGCGCGATCGCCGCCAACGCCGTGCTCTACGACGTGGCGCTCACCGCCTATATCGTGGCGATGGCCGCCGCCCTCGGCCACCTCGTGCGCCGCCGCGAGAGCCTCTGGCGCTTCGCGATGATCGCCACCCAGGTCGGCTGGATCCTCCACACCCTCGCGATCACGGTGCGAGGCGTCGAGCTGGGTCGCCTGCCCATCCTCACGCCCTCGGAGCTCGTGTCGGTCGTGATCTGGGCCGCCGTGCTGCTCGAGATCTGGGCCGAGCGTCAGTACGGCATGCGCGCGCTGGGCGCCTTCGTCCTCCCGGTCGTCGTCGGCCTGGGGCTAGGGCTGCCCACCGGGCTCCGCACGCTCGCGCTCGAGCCGGCGATCCGGAGCGCGTGGATCTGGGTGCATGTGGCGCTCGCCCTCCTGGGCCTGGCCGCGCTCGTGCTGAACTTCGCCGCCGCCCTGATGTATCTCCTCCAGGAGCGTCAGCTCAAGGCGCGGCGCCCGAGCGCCGTCTACTACCGGCTGCCGCCGCTGGAGACGCTCGACCGGCTGAGCCATCGCACGCTCACCCTCGGCTTTCCCTTCCTCACCGCCGGACTCCTGCTCGGGCTCCTGTGGGCCGGCGTCGCCTGGGGCTCCGTGCTGACATGGGATCCCATCGCGCTGTTCTCGCTGGTCATGTGGGTGGTCTACGCGGCCACCCTCGCCGGCCGCACCGTCGGGCACTGGCACGGGCGGCGCGCAGCGTATTTCGCCATCGTGGGCTTCTGCGCGCTGCTCCTGACACTGGGCGCGGGCCTTCTCCTCCAGGGGCGGCACGGCGCATGACCGCCACGCTCTTCGTCGCGGGCATGAGCCATCGCACCGCCCCCGTCGAGGTGCGTGAGGTCCTGGCGCTGGAGGAGGACAAGCTCCGCGAGGTGCTGGCCGTGCTGGGCGCGGATGGACCGGCCGCCGAGCTGATGATCCTCTCCACCTGCAACCGGGTGGAGGTGTACGGAGTCGCGGACGTCCCGGGCGAGGCGCGGGCGGCGGCCTTCCGCGCGCTGGGCGCCCACCGCGGCGTGACGCTCGCCGCCGTCGAGCCGCTCCTCGTCACCGCCACCCAGGAAGAGGCGGTGCGCCACGCGTTCCGGGTGGCGGCAAGCCTCGATTCCCTGGTGGTGGGCGAGCCGCAGATCCTGGGCCAGGTGAAGGACGCCTTCGCGTTGGCCCAGGCGTGCCGAACCGTCGGACCGGTGCTGAGCGCGCTCATGAGCCAGGCCTTCAGCGTGGCCAAGCGGGTACGCACGGAGACCGAGGTCGGCCGCCTCGCCGTGTCCGTGTCGTCCACCGCGGTGGAGCTGGCGCGTAAGATCTTCGGCAGCCTCGAGGGTAAGGGTGTGCTCCTGCTCGGCGCCGGCGAGATGGCGGAGCTGGCCGCGCGGCTCCTCATGGAGAGCGGCGCCATGCCGCTGTACGTGGCCAACCGCACCGCGGCGCGCGCGCGGGATCTCGCCCAGGCCCTCGCGGGCACGGCGGTGGCCATGTCGGATGTGCCGGCGATGATGGCGCGGGTGGACGTGGTGATCGCCGCCACCGCGGCCCCGGAGCCGGTGGTGCGCGTCGCCGACGCGCGCGCGGCCGCGCACGCGCGCGGCGCCCGCCCGCTGTTCCTCATCGATCTCGGCGTGCCCCGCAACGTGGAGGCCGCGGTCAACCACCTCGACGGCGTGTTCTGCTACGACGTGGACGATCTCCAGCAGGTGGTGGAGGCGAATCTCCGCGAGCGCCAGCGCGAGGCCCAGCGGGCGGAGTCGCTGGTGGAGCGCGAGGTGGCCAAGTTCCTCGCCCGGCTCCGTGACGTCGAAGTCGTGCCCACCATCGTCTCGCTGCGCGAGCGCCTGGAAGCGATTCGTCGCGGCGAGCTCGACAAGGCCCTCGCCCGGCTTCCCGGCGCGAGCGAGGAGACGCGCCAGGTGCTCGAGGCCCTCTCCCAGTCCATCGTGAACAAGGTCCTGCACACGCCCATCGAGAAGCTCCGTGACTCCTCGCGGGCCGGTCACGGCCGCCGCTGGATCGAGGTGGTGTCGGAGGTGTTCGGGCTGCGGCCCGGCGACAGGCCGGACCGATGAAGGTCCGGATCGGCACGCGCGGGAGCCGTCTCGCCCTCGTCCAGGCCGAGGCGGTGGCGGCTGGGCTGCGCGCGCGAGGCGCCAGGGTCGAGATCGTCGCCATCCGCACCTCGGGCGATCAGCTCGCCACCGTGCCGCTCGCCGACTTTGGCGGCAAGGCGCTCTTCATCAAGGAGGTGGAGGACGCCCTCCTCGCCGGCCACGTGGATGTCGCCGTGCACAGCCTCAAGGACATGCCGGCCGCCTTGCCTCCCGGCCTCACCCTCGCCGCCTTTCCGCGCCGCGAGGACCCGGCGGATGTCCTGGTGACGCGCGACGGCCGCGGCCTCGACGACCTCCCCCCGGGCGCGCGCGTGGGCACCTCGAGCCTGCGACGGCGGGTGCTCCTCCAGCGTATGCGACCCGACCTCTTGGATGTCCCCATTCGCGGCAATGTGGACACGCGGCTTCGGAAGCTCGCGGACGGCCAGTACGACGCGCTGGTGCTTGCGCGGGCCGGTCTCGTCCGGCTCGGGATCGAGCCCCCGGCCATGGTCCGCCTGCCCGTCGACACGTTTCTGCCGGCGGCGGGGCAGGGAATCCTGGGCGTGGAGGCGCGCGCGGGCGAGGCGCCGCTGCTTGAACTTCTGGCCACCCTGGACCACACTGAGACCCGGATCCAGGCTGAGGCGGAGCGGGCGTTTCTCTACCGCCTGGGTGCCGGCTGCCACACCCCGGTGGCGGGATTCGCCCGGCTGGCCGGCCCCGCCCTCTCGGTGGCCGGGTTCGTCGCGAGCGGGGACGGCAACACGGTCCTCACTGCGGCGGTGAGCGGTGCCCCATCCGGGGCTCGGGCGCTGGGGGAGAAGCTCGCGGAGGAGCTGCTGGCGCGGGGCGCGGGCGCCCTGCTGATCGCGGACGGAACATCTCGGGAAGGAGAGCGCTGAGTGCGAGCGGAAGGCGTCGAGACCGCGCGGCCCCTGGCCGACAGGGTCGTGGTGGTCACGCGCGCGGCGGCTCAGGCGGGCGCGCTCCGCGACGCCCTCGAGGCCGACGGCGCCCGCGTCGTCGTCATGCCCACCATCGTGATCGAGCCGCCCGCCGACTGGGCGCCCCTGGATGCCGCGTTCGATCACGCGGCCGACTATCGCTGGGTGATCTTCACCAGTGTCAATGGCGTGGAGATGACGCGCGGCCGGCTCGCCGAGCGCGGCGGAGGGGCCGAGGTGCTGCGCGGGCGCCGCATCGCCGCCATCGGTCCCGCCACCGCCAAGGCCCTCGAGGCATGGGGTTACCCCGCCGAGCTGGTGCCCGAGGAGTACGTCGCCGAGGGGCTGGTGCGCCGGCTCGCCGAGGTCGTCGCCGCGGGTGACCGGGTCCTCTTGCCGCGGGCCGCGGAGACCCGCGACCTGCTCCTGCGCGAGCTCGCCGCGCTGGGCGCGCGCGTGGACGAGGTGGCGGCCTACCGCACGCGCCCGGCGGAGGGCACGGGCGCCGAGCTCCGGGCGCTGCTCGCGCGGGGCGCCGTCGACGTCGTAACGTTCACCAGCTCCTCCACCGTCCGGCACTTCGCGGCGCTGTTCGCCCCGGACGAGATGGCCGCGCTGATGCGCGACGTCCGGGTCGCCTGCATCGGTCCGGTGACGCGCGACACCGCCGACCGCTTTGGACTCGCCACCGCGATCATGCCGACCGAGTACACGATCCCCGCGCTCGCCGCGGCCATCGCCCGCCATTACGAGCGCGAGAAGAGGAGCTGACGATGCCGTATCCCGTCTACCGTCCCCGCCGCCTGCGTGAGTCGCCGCTGCTGCGCCGTATGGTGCGCGAGACCGTGCTGCGGACCGACGACCTCATCCTGCCCTTCTTCACGGTGCACGGGCGGGGCGTGCGCGAGCCCATCAGCTCCATGCCCGGGCAGTTCCGGCTCTCGATCGACGAGCTGTTGAAGGAGTGCAAGGACGCCGCGTCCATGGGCATCCCCGCGGTGCTGCTGTTCGGGCTCCCGCGCGACAAGGATCCCCGTGGGAGCGAAGCCTACGCCGAGGATGGGATCATCCAGCAGGCGGTGCGCGCGGTGAAGGACAGCATCCCCGACCTGCTCGTGATCACCGACGTGTGCCTCTGCGAGTACACCAGCCACGGCCATTGCGGGGTGGTGGAGGAGGACCAGGTCAAGAACGATCCCACGCTCGACCTCATCGCCCGCACCGCGCTCTCCCACGCGGAGGCGGGCGCGGACATGGTGGCGCCGTCGGACATGATGGATGGCCGCGTCGGCGCGATTCGCGAGGCCCTGGACGAGTCGGGTTATCAGGAGACGCCGATCATGGCGTACTCGGCGAAGTACGCCTCCGCGTTCTACGGGCCCTTCCGCGAGGCGGCCGACTCGGCGCCGCAGTTCGGCGACCGGCGCTCCTACCAGATGGATCCCGCGAACGCCCAGGAGGCCCTGCGCGAGGTGGCGCTCGACGTCGACGAGGGCGCGGACATCGTGATGGTCAAGCCTGCCCTGCCGTACCTGGACGTGGTCGCGCGGGTGAAGCAGGAATTCGGCGTCCCGGTCGCCGCGTACTCGGTGTCGGGGGAGTACGCGATGATCCGCGCCGCCGGACAGCTCGGCTGGCTCGACGAGGAGCGCGCGATGATGGAGGCGCTCACCGGGATTCGCCGCGCCGGGGCCGACCTCATCATCACCTACTTCGCCAAGGAGGCGGCGCGGCTCATCGAGCAGGGCCGGGCGTGAGGATTTCCGCCAAGGGCGAGTACGCGATCAAGGCCATGCTGGATCTCGCGCTCGCGGACGGCGCCGGGCTCCGGCCGATCCAGGACATCGCGGCGCGCCAGGACATCCCGCAGCGCTACCTCGAGCAGGTGCTGCTGGGGCTGACCCGCGCCGGGCTGCTCGTGTCCAAGCGGGGCTCGGCGGGCGGATACCGGCTCGCGCGTGCCGCCGATCAGGTGACGGTCGGCGACGTGCTCCGTGCGGTGGAGGGCCCGGTGAACGGGCTCGAGCCGGTGCGCCGCGGGCGTGGACGGATCGCGCGGGACCCGGTGGCCGATCTGTCCGAGCTCTGGCGCGAGATCGACGAGGCGGTATCCGGCGTGGTGGACCGCATCACGTTCGAGGACCTGAGGAAGCGGGCGGAAGAGCGGCGCAGCGTCGCGCGGGCCATGTATCACATCTAGTTTTTTTTGCCACGGAAACGACGTTTCCGATAGGGATACGACGATGATCGAGAACACGACGACGGGACGACTGACCCGGCCGCGCGTGGCCGGCTCGGTGCTGGAGCTGATCGGCGCCACGCCTCTGGTGCGGCTGAACCACATCCCACGCCCGGGCGGCGCGACCGTGCTCGGCAAGCTCGAGTCGCTCAACCCCGGGGGGAGCGTGAAGGATCGCATCGCCGTCGCCATGATCGACGACGCCGAGCGACGCGGCGTGCTCAAGCCCGGCGCGACCGTGGTGGAGCCGACCAGCGGCAACACGGGGATCGGCCTGGCCATGGTGTGCGCGGTGCGCGGCTATCGCCTCATCCTCACCATGCCCGACGACTACAGCGTGGAGCGCCAGCGGCTCCTCGCACGCTATGGCGCCGAGATCCACCTCACGCCCGCCATCGAGGGTATGACCGGGGCAGTGTTCGCCGCGCAGGAGATGGTGCGCGAGCATCCCGAATACCTGATGCCGAGCCAGTTCGAGAATCCCGCCAACCCAGAGATCCATCGCCGCACCACCGCCCTCGAGATCCTCGACGCCACCGACGAGCGCGTGCACGCGTTCGTGGCCGGAGTGGGCACCGGCGGCACCGTGACCGGGGTGGGAGAGGTGCTGAAGCAGCGGCTACCCGGAGTGCGCGTGGTCGCGGTGGAGCCCGCGCGCTCGCCGGTGCTCCAGGGCGGCAAGTCGCGGCCCCACGGCATCCAGGGTATCGGGGCCTCATTCGTGCCCGCGGTGCTGAACCGCGCCGTGCTCGACGAGATCATGTCGGTGCGCGACGAGGACGCCACCGCCACCGCGCGCCGCCTCGCCCGAGAGGAAGGCCTGCTCGTCGGCATCTCCGCGGGGGCGAACGTCTGGGCGGCCTGCCAGGTCGCCGCGGCCATGCCCGCCGACCAGGTCGTGGTCACGGTGCTGTGCGATACTGGGGAGCGCTATCTGAGCGTGCCTTTCTGAGGAGCCATCCATGAGCGTGCAGGTCTACATCCCGACACCGTTTCGGCGCGCCACGAGCAACAAGGATCGAGTGTCCGTCGAGGCCCCGAACGTGAAGGCCCTGCTCGACGACCTCGAGGCGCAGTACGCCGGGCTCAAGGGACTGGTGCGTAACGAGCAGGGAGAGATCCACCACCACGTGAACATCTACGTGAACAGCGAGGCCATCGAGTCGCTCGGGGGACTCGCCACCGCGCTCAAGGATGGAGACGAGGTCTCCATTATCCCGGCCCTCGCCGGGGGCGCTGCCCCCGCGGCGTCCGCGTCGACCCGGTGAGCGGAGGCCGGGTGGCGCTCACGCCGGAGGAGTTCGCGCGGGTCGAAGCCCAGGCCGTCGCGGAGTATCCCGCGGAATGCTGCGGGGTCGTGCTCGCGCGCTCGGGCACGCCGGAGCGGCTGTTCCTGCCATGCCGCAACATCCAGGACGAGCTCAACCGCAAGGATCCTGAGCGGCATCCGCGCAATGCCCGCACCGCGTACTACATCGACCCGCGCGACCTGCTGACGATCGGGCGTCGTGAGGCCGAGGGCTTTCGGGTCGCGACCATCTACCACTCGCACATCGACACCGGCGCCTATTTCTCCGAGACCGACAAGCGCAACGCGCTCGTCAACGGCGAGCCCGCGTATCCCGACGCAATCTACGTGGTGGTGTCGGTGATGGGCGGGCGGGTCGACGGCGCCAATGCCTTCGCCTGGGACGCGGCCCGACGCGACTTCGTGCCCGTCGGCTTCACGATTCCGACCCCCGCCCGCTAGCCTGGAGCCCGTCATGAGCCGGTCCAGCTCGCTCTTCTCGTCCGCCCAACGCCTGATGCCGGGCGGGGTCAACAGCCCGGTACGCGCCTTCCGCGGCGTCGGCGGCACGCCCTTCTTCGTGGCGCGGGCCGCGGGCGCCCGCATCGAGGACGTGGATGGGCGCTCGTACGTGGACTTCCTCGGCTCGTGGGGCCCGCTCATCCTCGGGCACGCGCATCCCTCGGTGGTGGAGGCGCTGGGCGACGCCGCGCGCCGCGGCACCAGCTATGGCGCGCCCACCGAGGGCGAGGTCGAGATGGCAGCGCTCATCGCGCGGGCCATGCCGTCGATGGAGATGATGCGGCTGGTGTCGTCGGGCACGGAGGCCGCGATGAGCGCGATCCGTCTCGCGCGCGGCGCCACCGGCCGCGACCTCGTCGTGAAGTTCGACGGCTGCTATCACGGCCATGCCGATAGCCTGCTCGTGAAGGCGGGATCGGGCGGCGCCACCTTCGGCGTGCCCGACAGCGGCGGCGTGCCTGCGGCGCTCGCCGCGCTCACGGTGGCGCTCCCGTTCAACGATCTCGACGCCGTCTCGCGGCTGATGGCCGCGCGGGGACATGACGTCGCGGTGGTGGTGGTGGAGCCGGTGGCCGGGAACATGGGCGTGGTGCCGCCCACGCCGGGTTACCTCCAGGGCCTGCGCGACCTGTGCACGCGGCACGGCGCGCTGCTCCTCTTCGACGAGGTGATCACTGGCTTCCGCGTGGGGCCCGGCGGCGCGCAGGCACGCTACGGAGTGCGGCCCGACCTCACGTGCCTCGGCAAGATCATCGGCGGGGGGCTGCCGGTGGGCGCCTACGGCGGGCGGCGCGATCTCATGGAGCAGATCTCGCCGCTCGGGCCCGTCTATCAGGCCGGCACGCTGTCGGGCAATCCGCTCGCGGTGGCCGCGGGGCTCGCGACGCTGCGCGCGCTCGCCGATCCCGCCGTCTATGAGCGGCTCGAGATGCTGGGGGCGCGCGTCGAATCCGGATTGGTGGACGCCGCTCGCCACGCGGGCGTGCCGCTCACCGTGAATCGCGTGGGCTCCATGCTCACCGCTTTCTTCACCGCCTCACCCGTCGTCGATCTCGCCTCCGCCAAGCGCTCGGACACCACGCGCTATGCCCGGTTCTTCCACGCCATGCTCGAGCGCGGCGTCTTCCTCGCCGCGTCCCAGTTCGAGGCCGCGTTCGTCTCGCTCGCCCACACCGACGACGATCTCGAGGCGGCGGCCCGGGCGGCCCGGGAAGCCATGAAAACGCTCGCCTAAACGCACAACTCTATTGACACTTACTTTTCCTGCGTGATAGGGTTCACAAGGTTTTGGCCGGTCCGATCTTCCGTCGGGCGTGTGCTAACTTGCTGGCGCTTCACGGCGCGAGGAGTGCGTGAGCGTAGAGAGCGGTAGGCCCGATGAGCGGAATTGATCGGCGATCCTTCTTCCGAATCGTGGCGGCATCCGGCGCGGCGACCGCCGCCGCGGGATGCGGACCGACGGCGGAAAAGCTGTATCCCTTCGTTTCGCCGCCCGAGAACGTGGTCCCGGGTATCGCCACGTACTTTGCGACGGTGTGCCGCGAGTGCCCGGCCGGCTGCGGCGTCCTCGCCAAGAACCGCGAGGGCCGCGTCGTCAAGCTCGAGGGCAACCCCGATCATCCCGTGAACGCGGGCGGGCTTTGCATCGCCGGTCACGCCGCGCTCCAGGGCCTCTACCATCCCGATCGCTTCCGCGGAGCCATCGTGGACGGCAAGTCCGCGCCGTGGGAATCGGCCGAGAAGATCGTGGCCGACAAGCTCGGCGCGCTGGGGAAGGCGAAGCAGGGCGGCAAGATCGCCGTGGTCACGGGGCTCGAGAGCGGCTCGGTCGCGAAGATCGCCGACGAGCTCGTGAAGGCCCTCGGCGCCCGGCCCCGCATCGCCTATGAGCCCCTGGGCCACGAAGCCATGCGCGCGGCCAACCGTGCCACGTTCGGCCGGGACGCCATCCCTGAGTACGTCATCGGCGAGGCGGGCTATCTCCTGTCCTTCGGCGCCGACTTCCTCGACACGTGGCTCTCGCCGGTGGAGCACGCCGCAGCCTACGCCAAGATGCACGCGCTCTCGGCCGGGAAGGCCGGCACCTTCGTGCACGTGGAGCCCCGCCTCTCGCAGACTGCCGCCAATGCGGACGAATGGGTGCGCAACGCGCCGGGCACCGAGGCGCCGCTCGCCCTCGCGATGCTGAAGGTGATCGTGGACGAGGGCCTGGTGGCGCCCGGCGCCGACGCGAAGGCGCTCGGGGGCGCGGTGGGCGGCGTGGACGTGGCCGCGGTCGCCACCCAGTCGGGCGTGCCTGCCGACACCATCAAGCGCGTGGCCCATGACCTCGCGGCGTCCAAGACCGGTCTCGTGCTCGGTGGCGGGGCGGCGGTGACGGGCAGCAATGCCACCGAGATGCTGCAGGCCATCAATCTGCTCAACGTCGCCATCGGCGCGGTGGGGAAGCGCGTGCGGTTCGGCGGCGAGACGGCGCGGCTCGGCACCTACGCGGACATGGTCGCGCTCACCCAGGCCATGGCCAAGGGCGAGATCGAGGTGCTGATCCTCGGCGACGTCAACCCGCTCTACACGATGCCCCCCAAGGCCGGCTTCGCCGAGGCGCTCGCCAAGGTGCCCATGGTGGTGAGCCTGGCCAATCGGCCGAGCGAGACCACGGCGAAGGCGCACGTGGTGCTCCCCGCGCTGCACTGGCTGGAGTCGTGGGGTGACGTCGTCGCCGAGCCCGGCGTCGTGGGCCTCGTGCAACCGGCCATGGGGCCGGTGGAGATCGGCGGGCGACCCGTCGACGGCCGCTCCCTCGGGGGCATCTTCCTCTCGCTGGGCCGCCAGGCGCTGGGCGTGACCGCGGAGCCCGGCAAGGGCGGCTTCCAGACGCCGAACTTCGCGGACTACGTCAGGGCCGAGTGGGCCGCGGGCGCCAAGGACCAGGCCAAGGGCCGGCCGTTCTCAGAGTTCTGGGAGGAGTCGCTGCGCCGAGGCGGCGTCTGGCGCGAGGCGCCGGTGGCGACGGCCGCGCTCCGACCCGAGGCCACGCGGGTGAAGGCGGAGCCCGCGAAGCTCGAGGGCGACGGCACGCACGCGCTGCTCGTGTATCCCTCCCCACGCTTCTACGACGGGCGTCGATCGGACCGCGCATGGCTGCAAGAGGCGCCCGACACCATGACCCAGGTCACCTGGGACGGCTGGGTGGAGCTACCCACGGAGACCGCCCAGCGGCTTGGCGTGGTGCGGGGCGATCTCGTCACGCTGACCTCGCCCCACGGCCGCGTGGAGCTCCCCGCCTATCCGGTGGAGGCCCTGCATCCGGCGGCCGTCGCGGTGGCGATGGGGCAGGGGCACGCGTATCCCGGCGAGTACGCGCAGAAGCGCGGGATGAACATCGGGGCCAACCCGGTAACCCTCCTCGGCCCTGCCGCTGAGCCGGCCTCGGGCGCGCTGCCGTATCTCGCCGTGAAGGTCCAGGTCGCCAAGGGGACAGGGCGCCGGTCGCTCGCGGTCCCGCAGGCCACGTTCGATCAGGACCACCGCGAGATCGCCCAGACCGTCGAGCTCGGGGCAGCGCGCGAGCTCGAGTTACGCGGCAGGGCCCCGGAGCACGCGAGCCACCCCAGCATGTACCCGGCGGTGAAGTATCCGGAGTACCGCTGGGGCATGACGGTGGACCTCGACCGATGCATTGGCTGTCAGGCCTGCGTGGTCGCCTGCGTCACGGAGAACAACGTGCCGGTGGTGGGACGCGAGCAGGTGGCCTACGGGCGCGCCCAGCAGTGGCTGCGGCTCGAGCGCTGGGAGGAAGGGCCCGCGGCGCGCCCCGAGAACATCTTCCTGCCCATGTTCTGCCAGCACTGCGGCGTGGCGCCCTGCGAACCGGTGTGCCCGGTGTACGCGGCGTACCAGACGCGCGAGGGGCTCAACGGGCAGGTCTACAACCGCTGCGTGGGGACGCGCTACTGCGGCAACAACTGTCCGTACCACGTGCGGCGGTTCAACTGGTTCTACTACCAGTGGCCGTCGCCGCTCGACCTCCAGCTCAATCCCGACGTCACCGTGCGCCAGCTCGGCGTCATGGAGAAGTGCACCATGTGCGTGCAGCGCATCATCGAGGGCAAGGACCACGCGCGCGACGCGGGCCGGAAGGTCAAGGACGGTGACATCAAGACCGCCTGTCAGCAGACCTGCCCAACTCAGGCCATCACCTTCGGTGACCTCAAGGACGAGGCCTCGGCGGTGACCAAGCTGTCGCGGTCGACCCGTAGCTACCACGTGCTCGAGGAGCTGGGCACCCGGCCCGCCGTGACCTATCTCAAGAAGGTGGTGCGGGGGCAGGGCGGGGCGGCGGGGGGCCACAAGGCATGAGCGTCGGGCTGCAGGACCGGCCGGTGACGTGGGCGGACGTCAACAAGGACGTCGAGCGCACGGTGAGCATGCCGGGCAATCTGTACTTCGGCTGGATGTGCATCGTCGCCCTCACGCTCTTCGCGGGCATCGTGGCGTGGACCTACCAGATCTACACGGGCATGGGCGCGGCGGGCAAGCGCACGCCGCAGATGTGGGCGATGTACATCACCACGTTCGTGTTCTGGATCGGTATCGGCCACGCGGGGACGCTGATCTCCGCCATTCTCTACCTGTTCCGGGCGAAGTGGCGCACGTCGATCTACCGCGGGGCGGAGGCGATGACGGTGTTCGCGGTCATGACCGCGGGCCTGTTCCCGCTGATCCACGCCGGGCGCATGTGGTTCGCCTACTGGCTCACCCCGTATCCGAACCAGCGCTACCTCTGGCCGAACTTCAAATCGCCCCTGGTGTGGGACGTCTTCGCGATCTCGACGTACCTGACCATCAGCGTGGTGTTCTTCATCGTGGGGCTGATCCCGGACGTGGCCGCCCTCCGCGACCGGTCCACCGGCTTCAAGAAGAAGATCTTCGCGGTGATCGCGATGGGCTGGGAGGGCTCGGACGTCCAGTGGAAGCACTACCGGCGCGGTTACGGGCTCCTCGCCGCGCTCGCCACGCCGCTCGTGCTCTCCGTGCACAGCGTGGTGTCATTCGACTTCGCCATGGCCCTGGTGCCGGGCTGGCACTCCACGCTGTTCGCGCCCTTCTTCGTGGACGGGGCCATCTTCTCCGGCTTCGCGATGGTGCTGATCCTCATCCTGCCCATGCGGTACTACTTCAACTGGTACCCCTACATCACCGACAAGCACCTGGACGCGATGGCCAAGCTCATCCTCGTGACCAGCCTGGTGCTGACGTACTTCTACACGTGCGAGGTGTTCACGGCGTGGTACAGCGGCGACCACTTCGAGCGGGCGAGCGTGTTCGCCAAGGCCACCAAGGAGTACGCATGGGCGTACTGGCTCATGTACTTCTGCAACAGCGCGGTCCCGCTCGTCCTCCTGTGGAAGAAAGCGCGCACCAATGTGGTGATCCTCTACATCGTGTCGATCCTCGTGCTCATCGGGATGTGGTTCGAGCGCTTCAACATCATCGTTCCGGGACTGGGGCACGACTTCTACCCCTACACGTGGGGGACGTACTATCCGACCATCACCGATTCCACCATCATCGTGGGCTCGTTCGCGTGGTTCTTCATCCTGTTCCTCGGATTCATCCGGGTGATGCCGTCGCTGTCCATCGTGGAGGTGAAGGAAGTGCTGCCGCACCCCCTCAAGCACGCCGCGCATGGGGCCCATCACGGGGGCGGGCACTAGATGGCCCTGGCGAGCGTGCTCGGCATCTTCGCCCACGTGGACACCACGCTGCAGGCCATCCGCGAGCTGCGCGCCAAGGGCTTCGCCGACCTCACCGTCTACACCCCGGTCCCAGTGGAGGAGATCGAGGAGGAGATCGAGCACGTCCGGCCCCTCTCCAAGGTTCGGCTCTTCACGGTGGTCGGCGGTGTCACCGGTACCGCCACCGGGTTCTTCCTCACGATCTGGTCGTCGCTGAAATGGGGGCTCGTCACCGGCGGTAAGGACCCGGTGTCGATCCCGCCGTTCGTGATCATCGGGTTCGAGCTGACCATTCTCTTCGGCGGCCTCGCCACCCTGCTCGCGGTGTTCCTCCTGGGCCGGCTGCCGAAGATCCGCCAATCCGCGACCTATGACCCGCGCTTCACCCTCGACCGCTTCGGCGTCGCGGTGGCCTGTCCGCCCGATCGCGCGCAGGCGGTGAGCGCGCTGCTGTCGGCGGCGGGCGCCGAGGAAGTGCGGCGATGATCAAGAAGTACGGGCTCCGCATCCTCTTCCTCCTGTGCCTCGGGCTGGTCGGCATGGGCGGCGCGACCCTGGGCGGCACCATCGCCATGCGCTGGCTGGACAACATGACGGTGACGCAGGCGGTGCGCCCCGGGGAACGCGCCTTCGCCATGCCGGTGGGGAGCGTGCCCCGCGAGGGCGGCGAGCTCGTCTTCTCGAAGGAGGACCGCGAAGCGGCGGCCCAGCGCAAGAACCCCTTCCCGGCCACGCCCGAGTCGGTCAAGAAGGGTGGCGAGCTGTTCACGATCTACTGCGTGCCGTGCCACGGGACCAGCGCCAAGGGTGACGGGCTCGTCACCACCAAGTTCATTCCCGCCCAGGACCTGACGAACCCGGATCTGCAGAAGACGCGTACGGACGGGTTCTGGCAGCACTATATCGGGATGGGCGGCGCGGTGATGCCGGCCTACGGCGAGGCCCTCTCGCCCGAGGAGCGCTGGCACCTCGTGAACTTCGTGCGCACCCTGGCCAAGCGATGAACGCCACCGCGGTGGCCGACGCGCGCGCCTCGAGCGCCGGCGGGCAGGGGATCCTGCTCGCGCTGGTGGTGATCGGCGCCGCCGCCTTCATCCATGGCCTCATGCAGCCGGAGCCCTGGCAGGCCTGGGCGATCTACCTGGTCAATCTGCTCTTCTGGTCCAGCTTCGCCATTGTGGGCCCGGCCCTCGCGGCGATGATGCAGCTCACCGAAGCGCGCTGGTCGCCCTCGATCAAGCGGGTGGCGCTCACCACCGGCGGCTTCCTGCCGTTCTCGTTCGTGCTATTCCTGCTCTTCTTCCTCGGCATGGGCACGCTCTATCCCTGGGTGAACAATCCCGCCCTCGTGGAGAAGAAGTCGCTGTGGCTCAATGTCCCGTTCTTTGTCGTACGGAATGCCGCGGGCGTCTTCCTCCTGTACTGGGTGGCGATCATCTTCACCCGAGCCGTGTTCGCGGAGGGCACCGGGGGGGACGAGGCGACGGCGCTGGCGCGCCGCAACCGCCTGAGCTTCTTCCTCCTCATCCTCTTCGTGCTGGTGCTGTCGCTCTGGGGCTTCGACCTCATCATGTCGCTCGATCCCGTGTGGTACAGCGGCCTCCTCGGCGGATACTACGTGGTCAGCTCCCTCTACGCGGGCTTCGGCCTCGTGACGTATCTGTCGATCCGGGCCAACGCCCGCGGGCTCACCCACGTCTCTCCCTCCGCCATCCAGGACATCGCCAAGCTCACGTTCGCGATGTGCGTGACGTGGATCTATTTCTTCTTTTCGCAGTACCTCGTGATCTGGTACGGGAACGTGCCGGTGGAGACCCGGTTCTTCCTCAGGCGGTTCTTCGCCGATCCGTGGCGCACGATGGCCTTCGTGATCTTCCTGGCCGGCTGGCTGGTGCCGTTCTCGTACCTGCTCAAGCGCCTCACCGGCCGCCCGCCCGCCGCGCACAAGCCGCTCGTGGTCATCCTCTTCATGGGATGGGTCTCGATGTTCCTGGAGCGTGTGCTGCAGGTGTATCCGGCCATCACCAACACCAACCGCTTCCCCATCGGGCTCCGCGAGGTCCTCGTCACCGCGGGCTTCTTCGCGCTCTTCGTCCTGAGCCGCAATCGGATGGTGGCTCGGTATGGGAGCCGCCTCGACCAGGGGCGCTAGCCCCGCTCGTCCCGCCCGCCGCGGTACAATGGCGGCGTGATCACCGTCGAAGAGGCGCTCGAGCGCATCCTCGCTCGCGTCGGCACGCTCGGCGACGAGCGCGTCGCTCTCCTCGACGCGCTGGATCGCGTGCTCGCCGAGCCGGTCGTCGCCGATCGCGAGATCCCACCCTGGCCGAACTCGTCCATGGACGGTTATGCGGTGTCGAGCGTCGACACGAGCGTGGCCAGCGCCGAGAGCCCGGTCGTCCTTCGCATGGCCGGCCACGTCGCGGCCGGACACCTGGCCGGGCGTCCGCTCGCGCGCGGCGAGGCCTTCCGTATCCTCACCGGCGCGCCGCTGCCCGAGGGCGCCGACGCGGTGATCCCGCAGGAGGACGTGCAGACCGACGGCACGATGGTGCGGATCCCGCGTCCCGTCCCCGCCGGGGACTACGTGCGGCCGCGGGGCGAGGATCTCCGCCCCGGCGATCGGCTCTTCGAGCCGGGGCGCCTGCTCTCACCGGGCGACATCGGGGTGCTCGCCACGCTGGGGCGGAGCCGGGTGCGCGTGGTGCGGCGGCCGGTCGTCGGGGTGCTCTCCACCGGGGACGAGATCGTGGACCTGGGCGGGACGGTGGGGCCCGGCCAGATCCCAAACTCGAACACGTACTCCCTGATGGCGCAGGTGCGCGCCGCCGGAGCCGAGCCGGTGAGTCTGGGCGTGGCGCGCGACCGTCTCGACGAGATCGAGGCACGGCTAGGCTGGGGGCTCGGATGCGACCTCCTGATCTCCTCGGCCGGGGTCTCGGTGGGCGACCACGACTTCGTCAAGGCGGCGCTGACCGCGCTCGGGGCCGAGCAGCATCTCTGGCTGGTCAACATGCGGCCGGGCAAGCCGATCACGTTCGCGACGGTGGAATCGCCGCTCAAGGGCACCTTGCCGGTGTTCGGCCTGCCCGGGAATCCCGTATCGGCGATGGTGACGTTCGAGCTGTTCGTTCGCCCGGCGGTGCGCCGCCTCGGCGGGCACGCGCGCCTGTCCCGGCCGATCCGATCCGCCCGCGCGCTGGCGCCCATCCCCAATCCCGGCAGCCGCCGCGGCTACCTTCGCGTGGTGCTCGGCGAGCGCGACGGCGCGCTCACCGCGCGACTCACCGGCGAGCAGGGCTCCGGAATTCTCCGGTCCATGTCCGAGGCCGACGGCCTCGCCGTCGTGCCGGGCAACACGACGATCGCCACGGGCGAGACGGTGCCGGTGATGCTCCTGCGCGAGGGCTGAGCTCAGCCCTTTCTGAGGTAGAGCGCCCAGAGGGTGAGCCACGCGCCCGCGCCCATGGACGCGAAGGCGGCGAGGCTCCCGAGCGAGAGCGTCGCGGAGTTGGTGAGCCCTTGGGTGATGTTGCAGCCGTCGGCGATCAGCGCCGCCGCGCCCATCAGCACCCCGCCCCCGAAGATCTTCACGAGGCTCCACCCCGGCGGAAGCTTCCAGCGGAAGTCGCCCGCCTGTAGCGCGCCGGCCAGCGCGCCCAGCGGCACGCCCAGCAGCAGCACCATGCTCCACGTCACCTGATTGGGATAGCCCACGAGCGGGTAGGTGAAGAGCTGGCCCGTGTTGACGGCGAACGTGATGCCGACGGCGCGGCCGCCCAGCGAGGAGGTCCACCAGCCCGCGGCGATCAGCACGCCGACCACGGCGCCCGTCAAGGGCCAGGGCCACTTGCCGTGCTCGGGCTCGCGCGAGTCACGCGTCAGCCACCACCCCGCGAGGACGGCGAGCACGGCAATGACGACCCAGGGCGAGAGACCCAGCCACGAGGCCAGGGTGGGGGGCGCGTCGCCCGGCCGGAGCTCGGGCCTTTGCAGCCACTCGCGCACGCCGGCGAGTGCGCCCACGCTCGCGGTGGTCGCGCCCATCGCGAAGCCGAGCAGGATTACCCAGGCGCCGACGGCGCCCTCGCCGAGCCGGTACCACGTGCTCCCGGAGCATCCACCCGCCAGCACCATGCCCACGCCGAAGCAAAGGCCGCCGATCACGTTCGCGAGCCAGCGAAAAGGCCGCACCGGGATCTGCACCAGGCCCGCGGCGAGGAGCAGATGCGTGCCGATGACTGCGACCAGGAGCGCCAGCACGTAGGCGCGCATGATGCCCGCGTCGCCCATCAGCGCGAGATTCGAGATGGCGCGGGTGAAGCAGAAGCCGCCGCGCTGTATGACGTAGCCGAAGACGAGCCCGGTCAGGACGGCGGAGGGCCAGAAGAGGAGGGCGGAGTCGTCCATGGCCCGCATGCTAGCCCAGGCGACCGCGTAAAGCCCCTCAAAAGTTGACTTTTCTTTCGCCCGGATGCTAGCGTCGCGAGCACGATGACGTGGATCCGACCCATCCCCGCCGCGCTGGTCATCGCCGCCTCCGTCGCGCTCGCCGCGTGCGCGAGCGACGACGCCGGCGTCCGCGCGCTCAACGAGACGACGACGCTGCGTGCGCAGCTGGACGACATGCGCCAGCGGCAGGATGTGAGCACGCGCGAGATCACGCGGCTGCAGTCGCAGGTGCGCGCGCTCGAGACGGATGCGGTGGACAAGACGCGTGATGTGAAGGCGGCGAACGTGGAGCTGGCCCGCGCGCGCGTGCTGCTCGAGGAGACGCGCGGCATGCTGCGCGAGCGGGAGGCTGCGGCGGCGAGCCCGGCCGCCATCGTGAGCCCGGCCACGACGGCAAACCCGGCAGCCACGGCGGGCCCGGCCGCGGCGCGGCCGACCGTGGCAGCCGCGCGACCGACCGTGATGGACCCGTTGACCCCGGTGCCGCCGAGCGCGCCGGATACGAGCTTGGCCGTAGCGCCCCCACCCGAGACACTTGCGCCGGCACCCGCAGCAATCGCGCCACCACCCGCGGCGAGTACGCCGCCGCCCGCACTGACCACGCCGTCGCCCGCGACCAAGGGCGCGGCGCCGGTGGCGTCCGCCAGGCCGGCCGCGCTGCCGGCACCCGCGCCGAGACCGGTCGCGCCCGATCCCCGGGCCATCCCGGAATCGATTGCCGCCGCGAAGCCGGCGCCGGAGCCTCGACCCGCGCCCGCGGTCAAGCCCGCGCCCGAGACGCGACCCCCGACCGCGCCGAAGCTCGCGGCGACGCCGTCCCCCGCGGGCAAGCCCGCCGTCCGACCGGCCCCGGTCGCCGTCCCCTCGGCCGAGAAGCTCTTCAGCGCGGCAATGGCCAACTTCCGCGCGCGGGAGCACGGGCAAGCGGTGCTCGAGCTCACCGATCTGATCACCCACTATCCGAGCCATGGCCTGGCCTCGGCGGCGCAACTCTGGATCGGCCAGGCCTACTATGAGCAGCGCGACTACCAGCAAGCGCTGATCGAGCTCAAGCGCGTATCGGAGGCGTATCCGCGGAGCCCCCAGGTGGCCGACGCCCTCCTCAAGACCGGGCTCTGCCAGCGGGCCCTCGGCGATCGGTCGGCCGCCACAAGGGCCTGGGAGCAGGTGATTCGAGAGCACCCCGAGAGCGCCGCGGCCGGGCAGGCCAGGACGCTTCTGGGAAGCCGGGACAGCGCCGCCCGGGGAAGTCACTAACGCCCCCTTCCGGGCCGTTTTCTTGACCGGGGGGGGCGGTCCGGTATACTGAAGCGCATTCTTCGGCCCGGACCTGGGGTGCGCTGACGTGATGTATCTACTTGAAGACATGTCGATAGTTGGATACGCCGGCTGGCGTGAGACTCCGCGCCGCTGGGGCGCCAAGGGTGCATCGAGCGCTCCCCTCCCTCGCACGATCGAGCGCCCGGATGCCGAGTTCCCGGCCCTGGCGCGGGGTATCGAGCAACTGCCGACCCGGCTCTGGGTCCGGGGCTCCGTGATCCCCGAGGATGCTCTGGCCGTGGCCATCGTGGGGTCCCGGCGCGCAACGCCCCAGGGGCTGGCGGTTGCCGAGCGCCTGGCAGGGGACCTGGCCGCCCGGGGTGTGACGGTCGTGAGCGGGCTGGCCCGGGGGATCGACACCGCGGCGCATCGGGGCGCCCTCGATGCGGGGGGCCGCACGCTCGCGGTGCTGGGCTCGGGTGTGGATCGCGTGTATCCGCCCGAGAATCGCGCGCTCGCCGCGCGCATCGCCGAGCACGGCGCCGTGATCTCGCAGTTTGCGCCCGGCATGCCCGCGCTCGCCCATCACTTTCCCGTCCGGAACCGGCTCCTCGCCGCGCTCGCGCTCGGGGTCGTGGTGGTCGAGGCGGCCGAGGCGAGTGGCTCCCTCATCACCGCCGGCCACGCGGCCGATCTCGGGCGCGAGGTGATGGCGGTGCCGGGCCCGGCAGGATCGCCCTCGAGCCGCGGCGCCCACGGCCTCATCCGCGACGGGGCGGCCCTGGTCGAGGACTGGGAAGATGTGGTGGCGGTGCTTCCCGCGCGCTGGCGGGTCTGCGTGGACACGCCGGCTCCGGCCCCGGCGGGTTCCGGGAGAGCCACCGATACGATTCTTGCACTGATCGGCGCCGAACCTGCATCCATAGAAGAGCTGATCGAGCGGAGCGGCAGCTCCGCGTCCCACGTGGCGGCCCGCCTCCTGGCGCTCGAGCTGGACGGCCGGGTGCGGCAGCTACCCGGGAAACGCTTCGTGCGCGTCCCTAGAGGCTGAAAGGAGTCCATTGGCCAAGCAGCGCTCGCTCGTCGTCGTGGAATCGCCCACCAAGGTCAAGACGATCCAGAAGTATCTGGATTCGGGGTTCGTCGTGAAGGCCTCGATGGGGCATGTCCGCGATCTGCCCAAGTCCAAGCTTGGCGTGAACGAGAAGAAGGGGTTCAAGCCCGAGTACCGCGTGCTCCCCGCCAAGAAGAAAGTGCTCGACGAGCTCAAGAAGGTCGCCGAGAACGCGGCCGCGCTCTACATCGCGACCGACCCCGACCGGGAAGGGGAGGCCATCGGCTGGCACCTCGCCCAGGAGCTCGGGGTGGATCGCAAGAACACTCACCGCATCATGTTCAACGAGATCACCGAGCGCGCGGTCAAGGCGGCGTTCCAGCGTCCCGGCAAGATCGACCAGAACAAGGTCGACGCCCAGCAGGCCCGCCGCGTGCTCGACCGGCTCGTGGGCTACAAGCTCTCGCCGCTCCTCTGGGAGAAGATCCGCCGCGGGCTCTCCGCGGGGCGCGTGCAGTCGGTGGCGGTGCGCCTGGTCACCGAGCGCGAGCGCGAGATCGCCGCCTTCGTGCCCGTCGAGTACTGGTCGCTCCACGCCCGGCTTCTCGCCAAGACCCCTCCGGAGTTCAGCGCGACGCTCCGCGAGGTGAGGGGCGAGAAGGCCAGTTTGCCCAACGAGGCGGCCACTGTGGCGGTGATGACCGCGCTCCACGGCGCGGAGTGGCGCGTGAAGTCCGTGACCCGCGGCGAGCGCCGCCGTAATCCCGCTGCGCCCTTCATCACCTCCACGCTCCAGCAGGAGGCGAGCCGCAAGCTCCACTTCAGCGCGAAGAAGACCATGATGCTCGCCCAGCAGCTCTACGAGGGCATCGAGCTCGGCGACGAGGGTCAGGTCGGTCTCATTACCTACATGCGCACCGACGCCGTCCGCGTCTCCCAGGAGGCGCAGGACGAGGCGAAACAGTGGGTGGGCGAGCGGCTGGGGCGCGAGTACCTGCCGGACGGCCCGCCCGTGTACAAGACCAAGAAGAGCGCCCAGGACGCCCACGAGGCGGTGCGCCCGTCCGCGGTGGCGCGCGAGCCCAAGGCGCTCGTGCGCTTCCTGTCCAAAGATCAGCTCGCGCTCTACCGCCTCATCTGGGAGCGCTTCCTCGCCAGCCAGATGCTGCCCGCCGTCTACGACACGGTGGCCGCCGATATCACGGCGGGGGAGTGCCTCTTCCGCGCCCAGGGCTCCACGCTCAAGTTCGCCGGATTCACCGCGGTGTACGTGGAGTCGCGCGAGGAGTCGGACCAGCCCAGCGAGGAGGAGCAAGAAGCGGTGGTGCCGCCGCTTACCGAGGGCGAGATCCTCAGGCTGCGCGCCCTCGATCCCAAGCAGCACTTCACCCAACCGCCGCCACGCTACACCGAGGCCTCGCTGGTAAAGACGCTGGAGGAGCTCGGGATCGGCCGGCCGTCCACCTACGCCCAGATCCTCGGCACCATCCAAGACCGCGAGTACGTCCGCCGTGAGAAGGGCACGCTCTATCCCACCGAGCTCGGCATGCAGGTGACCGACATGCTCGTGCCCCATTTCCCCGAGGTGATGGACGTCGAGTTCACCGCCCAGCTCGAGGAGTCCCTCGACAAGATCGAGGAAGGGGACGCCGACTGGCAGGACACGGTGGGGGCCTTCTACAAGGAGTTCGCGAAGGACCTCAGCAAGGCCGGCAAGAAGATGGAGAACTTCAAGGAAGGCGTGGACGCCGGCCAGTCCTGCCCCGAGTGCGGCAAGCCCCTGGTGGAGAAGTGGGGCCGCTTCGGGAAGTTCCTCGCGTGCTCGGCGTACCCGGAGTGCAAGTACACCAAGGACCTCGGCGGCCGTGAGCGGCCCGCCGACGAGCCCACGGACGAGATCTGCCCGACCTGCGGCAAGGCGATGGTGATCAAGCACGGGCGCTTCGGCAAGTTCATGGCGTGCTCGGGCTACCCGGAGTGCAAGACGACCAAGCCGGTGCCGCTGGGCATCGCCTGTCCCCAGGACGGCGGCCAGCTCGTGGAGCGCCGGAGCAAGCGCGGCAAGACGTTCTACGCGTGCGCCAACTATCCCCAGTGCACGTTCTCGGTGTGGTCGCGCCCGGTGGCGCAGCCGTGTCCCCAGTGCGGAGCGTCCTTCGTCACGGAGCGCGTGGGCCGCGGCGGCAAGATCACCCGGGCCTGCGTGAAGGAAGGCTGCGGCTACAAGGAAGACGTCGCCCCCACCGTTGCCTGACGGGATCCGCCCCATGCGTGGCGACGCCGACCTGGTGCCCGCGTTCCTCCGGTATCTCGCCGCGGAGCGGGGGGCGTCGGCCCATACCTTGCGTAGTTACGCTGCTGATCTGGCCGAGCTCCAGGCCTTCCTGCGCGGCGCACGGGTGCCCGGCCTCGCCGCCGCCGACGCGCGCGTCCTGCGTGGCTATCTCGCGTGGCTGCATGGCCGGGGGCTCGCGAAGTCGTCCATCGCCCGCAAGCTCGCGTCGGTCCGGAGCTGTTACCGCTTCCTGGCGCGGCGCGAGCTGGTCGCGGCCAACCCCGCGCGCCAGCTCGCGAGCCCGCGGCTGCCCCGGCGGCTTCCGTCGGTGCTGCCAAAGGACGAGTCCAAGGACCTGCTCGACGCGCCGTCGGAGGACACCCTGGCGGGCCGGCGCGATCGCGCGCTCCTCGAGCTGCTCTACGCGAGCGGCCTGCGCGTGGCCGAGTGCTGCGGCCTCGACCTGGAGGACCTCGATCGTCGCCACGGCACCGTACGCGTGATGGGGAAGGGCAGCAAGGAGCGTGTGGTCCCGGTGGGCGAGATCGCCCTCGAGGCGCTGGACGCCTACCTCGATCGACGCGGAGGCGGAAACGGGCCCATCTTCCGCAACGCGCGGGGCACCCGGCTGTCCACCCGGAGCGTTCACTCGATCGTGCGGCGGCGCGCGCGCGCGGCGGGGTTGGCCCGGCGGGTCACGCCCCACACGCTGCGCCACACCTTCGCCACGCATCTGCTCGGCGAGGGCGCCGATCTCCGCTTCATCCAGGAGCTGCTCGGCCACAGCCGGCTCTCCACCACCCAGCGCTACACCCACGTGAGCCCCGAGCACCTGATGAAGGTGTACGACGCGGCCCATCCCCGCGCGGTATGAGCGCGCCGGGCGGGGACGCGGTGTTCCACGCCACCACGGTGGTGGCGGTGCGCCATCGCGGCACGGTCGCGGTGGGCGGCGACGGCCAGGTGACGCTGGGCCAGACCGTGGTCAAGGCGAGCGCGCGCAAAGTCCGCAAGCTCCACCACGGGCGCGTGCTCGCGGGCTTCGCGGGGGCGGCCGCGGACGCGTTCACGCTCTTCGCTCGCTTCGAGGCCAAGCTGGAGGAGCACCGCGGGAACCTGGTCCGGTCGGCGGTGGAGCTTGCCAAGGACTGGCGGACCGATCGGGTCCTGCGGCGGCTCGAGGCCCTGCTCGCCGTGGCCGACGCCGAGGCCTCGCTGATCGTCTCGGGCACCGGCGACGTGATCGAGCCCGACGACGGGCTCATCGGCATCGGCTCGGGCGGTCCCTCCGCCCTCGCCGCCGCCCGAGCGCTGGTCTCCCACTCCTCGCTGGACGCGCCCGCCATCGTCGAGCAGGCGCTCCGCATCGCGGCCGGGATCTGCATCTACACCAACGAGCAGGTCACCGTGGAGGCCCTCCCGTGAGTGCGCTGACGCCGGCTGAGATCGTGGCCGAGCTGGACCGCTACATCGTGGGCCAGCATCGCGCCAAGCGCGCGGTGGCCATTGCCCTCCGCAATCGCTGGCGGCGGCAGAACCTGCCCCCCGCGCTGCGCGACGAGGTCGCGCCGAAGAACATCATCATGATCGGCCCCACCGGCGTGGGAAAGACCGAGATCGCGCGCCGTCTCGCCCGCCTCGCCCAGGCGCCCTTCATCAAGGTGGAGGCCTCCAAGTACACCGAGGTGGGCTACGTGGGGCGCGACGTGGAGTCGATGATCCGCGATCTCACCGAGCAGGCGGTCAACATGGTGAAGGCGGAGATGACCGCCCAGGTGCGCGAGCGAGCCGACGCCATCGCCGAGGAGCGGCTGCTCGATCTCCTGCTCCCGCGCCGGCACGGCGAGGCCTTCACCTCGAGCACGCTCGAGGAGATCGCCCCCGACGCGTCGCGGGACGCCACGCGCGAGAAGCTTCGCGCCCAGCTCCGCGCCGGCAAGCTCGAGGACCGGCTCATCGAAGTCGAGCTGGCCGCCGCCGGAGGGCCGATGGTCCAGCTCTTCGGCGGCCAGGGCATGGAGGAGGTGGGCATGAACCTCCAGAACATGCTTTCCCAGATGATGCCGGGACGCACACGCCGCCGCCGCGTCAAGGTGGGCGAGGCGCGGAAGCTCATCACCCAGGACGAGGCGCAGAAGCTCATCGACATGGACGAGGCGGTGGCCCAGGCGGTGCAGCGGGTGGAGAACGCGGGCATCGTCTTCCTGGACGAGCTGGACAAGGTGGCGGGGCGGGAAGGGGGGCACGGGCCCGACGTGTCCCGGGAGGGCGTGCAGCGGGACCTCCTGCCAATCGTCGAGGGCTCGACGGTCACCACGAAGTACGGGAGCGTGAGGACCGACCACATTTTGTTCATCGCCGCAGGGGCCTTTCACGTCGCCAAGCCCTCCGACCTGATCCCGGAGCTGCAAGGTCGCTTCCCCATCCGGGTAGAACTCGAGCCCTTGACGCGAGAGGACTTTGTCCGCATTCTGAGCGAGCCCGAGAATGCCTTGGTGCGGCAGTACACGGAGCTCCTCCAGACCGAGGGGGTCCGGCTGCGGTTCACGCCCGAGGCGGTCGAGGCGGTGGCGGAGATCGCCTCCCAGGTCAACCAGCGGACGGAAAACATCGGAGCCCGGCGCCTTTACACCATCATGGAGAAGCTTCTGGATGAGGTATCGTTTCAGGCGCCCGACTGGAACGGCAAGGAGATCGTCATCGACGCCGAGTACGTCCACTCGCGGCTGGCCGAGGTCCTGAAGGACGAGGACCTGTCCCGGTACATCCTCTAGGAGCGCGCATGCCCCCCCTGGATATGGACCGTATGATCCTCAGGGCGGAGGTGCTCCTGGAGGCCCTGCCGTATCTGCAAGCCTTCCAGGGCCGCACCCTCGTCATCAAGTACGGCGGGGCGGCCATGGAGAAGGCCGACCTCAAGGAGCAATTCGCGCGCGACGTCCTCCTGCTCCGCCTCATCGGCATCCGTCCCGTCATCGTGCACGGGGGCGGCCCCCAGATCGGCGCCCTCATGAAGCGGCTCGGCAAGGAGCCGCACTTCGTGGGCGGGATGCGGGTCACCGACCCGGAGACGATGGAGATCGTTGAGATGATGCTGGGCGGGAAGATCAACAAGGAGATCGTGGGGCTGATCAACATGCACGGGGCCCACGCGGTGGGCCTCTCGGGCAAGGACGGCAATCTCCTCCGCGCGCGCCGACGCCTGCACCGGATGCCCGACGGTCGCGTGGTGGACATCGGCCTCGTGGGCGAGGTGGAGACGGTGAACGGGGACATGATCCGCCTCCTCGTCGAGGCGGGGCTCATCCCGGTGATCGCCCCGATCGGCGTGGGCGTCGAGGGCGAGACCTACAACATCAACGCCGATCTCGTGGCGGGCGACGTGGCGGCGGCCCTTCGCGCGGAGAAGCTCATCCACCTCACCGACGTGCAGGGGATCAATGGCCAGGACGGCAAGCTCATCTCGCGCCTCACCAAGCGGGAGGCGGAGCGGCTGATCGAGTCCGGGGTGATCGAGGGCGGCATGCTGCCGAAGGTCGAGTCGTCCCTCAAGGCCATCGAGGGAGGCGCCGCCAAGGCCCACATCATCGACGGCCGGATCGCCCATGCAGTGCTCCTCGAGGTCTTCACCCACGAGGGCATCGGCACCGAGATTGTCTTTTAGACGCGGGTATGAGATGCGAAGCCACCCGATAGAGGTCGTCGCTTGCGGCGACCGTAGATCAAATCAAGAACTCGGCGCATAGCGACGGGAGACACCGTGGACACCAAGGCCCTGCTCGAGACCGGCGGCAAGCACCTCATGGCGTTCACCAAGCGGGCGCCCATCGCGCTGGTGCGCGGCGAGGGGATGCGGGTCTGGGACTCCGACGGCAAGGAGTATCTCGACTTCACCGGCGGCATTGCCGTGACCGCGCTGGGGCACTCGCATCCGCGCGTGGTGGGGACGATCCGGGAGCAGGCGACCACGCTGATGCACGTGTCGAATCTGTTCCACATCCCGCAGCAGACTCACCTCGCCAAGCTCCTCTGCGATCACTCCTTCGCCGACCGGGTATTCTTCTCCAACTCGGGCGCGGAGGCCAACGAGGCGGCGATCAAGCTCGCGCGGAAGTGGGCCAAGGAGCACGGAGCGAGCGACCGCGGCGACATCATCACGATGCGCGGCGGGTTCCATGGACGAACGCTGGCCACCGTGACGGCCACCGCGCAGGAGAAGTATCACCATGGCTTCGAGCCGCTGCCCGGCGGGTTCAAGTACGTGCCGTTCAACGACCTCCGCTCGGTGGAGCGCGCGATCGACAGCCACACCGCGGGGATCATGGTGGAGCCCATCCAGGGCGAGGGCGGGGTCAACATCCCCGACGACGGCTACCTCCCCGGCCTTCGCAAACTCTGTGACGAGGCCGGCGTGTGCCTGATCTTCGACGAGATTCAGACCGGCATGGGCCGCACCGGCCGCCTCTGGGGCTACGAGCACTCCGGCGTGGCCCCGGACGTCATGACGGTGGCGAAGGCGCTGGCCAACGGCGTGCCCATCGGCGCGACCCTCGCCACCGACGAGGTGGCTTCCGCCTTCGCCCCCGGCACCCACGGCAGCACGTTCGGCGGCAACCCCTTCGCCACCGCGGTGGGCCTTACCGTGCTCACCACGCTCATCGAGGAGCGCCTCCCCGAGCGGGCCGACCGGATGGGACGGCTCCTCGTCGCCGAGCTCGAGAAGGTGCGGGCCCGCCGCGGGGCCGCGGTCAAGGCGGTGCGCGGACGCGGCTGCCTCGTCGGCATGGATCTGGTGCCGCCGGTGGCCGACGTGCTCGGCGCGTGTCGCGACCGCGGGCTGCTCGTCCTCACCGCGGGCGACAACACTTTGCGCCTCGCCCCCTCCCTCGTGCTCGACGAGAAGGATGTGGCACGCGCCGTCTCCATCATCGACGAGGCGCTGGGCACCGTCGCGGGATGAAGCACTTCCTCTCGATCCAGGACCTCGAGCGCGAGGACGTTGGGCGCCTCTTCCGGCTCACCGCCGAGCTGAAGTCGCGGACCAAGGCGCGCGACCGCGGCACCCCGCTCGCCGGACGCGCCATGGCGCTCATCTTCGAGAAGCCCTCGCTCCGCACCCGCGTGACGTTCGAGGTGGGGATGTTCCAGCTCGGCGGCTCCGCGGTGTACCTGTCCGCCCAGGAGATCGGCCTTGGCAAGCGCGAGTCGGTGCCCGACATCGCCCGCAACCTCTCACGGTGGGTCGACGTCATCGCCGCGCGCGTGTTCGCCCACGCGACGGTGGAAGGGCTGGCCGAGCACGCCGCCGTGCCCGTCATCAACGGCCTCTCGGACCGCGAGCACCCCTGCCAGGCGATGGCCGACTACTTCACGCTGTGGGAGCGGGGCCTCGACCTGGCCAAGGTCCGCCTCGCGTGGATCGGCGACGGCAACAATGTCTGCCACTCCGTGCTCCTCCTGGGTGCGCTGCTGGGCACCCGTATGGTGGTGGCGACGCCGCCCGGCTACGAGCCGGCGCCCGCCATCATCGACACCTGCCGCCGACTCGGCGCCAGGATCGAGCAGACCACGGAGGCGCGCGACGCGGCCGACGGCGCGGACGTGATCTACACCGACGCGTGGGTGAGCATGGGCCAGGAGGCGGAGCGCGAGCGCCGCCACGAGGCCTTCCAGCGCTATCAGGTCAACGAAGCGCTGCTCCGCTTCGCGCCCAGGGCGCTGGTGATGCACTGTCTGCCTGCTCACCGGGGCGAGGAGGTCACCGATCCGGTGCTCGACGGGCCGCAGAGCGTGATCCTCGATCAGGCCGAGAACCGGCTGCACGCCCAGAAGGCGGTCATCCTCCACCTCTTGGGCGGCGACTAGGAGACCGGCGTGGGGAAGAAGGCCAGGAAGGTCGTGCTGGCGTACTCCGGAGGCCTCGATACGTCCGTGATCCTCCGCTGGCTGATCGAGACGTATCGATGCGAGGTGGTCGCGTACTGCGCCGACCTCGGGCAGGGGGAGGAGCTGATCCCCATTCGTGAGAAGGCGCTGCGCACCGGTGCCTCCGGCGTGCACATCAAGGATCTCCGCGAGGAGTTCGTCCGCGACTTCGTGTTCCCCATGCTGCGCGCCAATGCCGTCTACGAGGGCACGTATCTTCTCGGCACCTCGATCGCGCGGCCGCTCATTGCCAAGGCGCAGGTCGAGGTGGCCCGCGCGGCCGGGGCGGACGCGGTGAGCCACGGCGCCACCGGCAAGGGCAACGATCAGGTGCGCTTCGAGCTGACCTACGCCGCGCTCGCCCCCGACCTCACTGTGATCGCGCCGTGGCGGGAGTGGGACCTCAACTCCCGGACCGCCCTCATCGAGTTCGCCAAGCAACACGACATCCCGGTGCCGGTGACCACCGAGCGGCCGTACTCGAGCGACCGGAATCTCTTTCACATGTCGTTCGAGGGCGGCATTCTCGAGGATCCGTGGGCCGAGCCGCCGCCGAAGATGTTCCTGCTCTCGAACTCGCCGGAGGCCGCGCCCGACGTCCCGGTGTACGTGGAGATCGAGTACGAGGCGGGCAACCCGGTGGCGGTCGACGGCGACGGCCTGGGGCCGGCCGCGCTGCTCGAGCGCTTGAACCGACTGGGCGGGGAGCACGGGATCGGCCGCGTCGACCTCGTGGAGAATCGCTTCGTCGGCATGAAGTCACGGGGGGTGTACGAGACGCCGGGCGGCACCATCCTCCACCACGCCCACCGGGCGATCGAGTCGCTCACTCTGGACCGGGAGGCGCTACACCTGCGCGACACCCTCGTCCCGCGCTACGCGGAGATGATCTACTATGGCTTCTGGTTCTCGCCCGAGCGTGAGGCGGTGCAGCGGCTGATCGATGGGATCCAGGCCGACGTGACCGGCACCGTTCGGCTCAAGCTCTACAAGGGCAACGTCATGGTCGCCGGGCGCAAATCACCGAAGTCGCTCTACCGCACCGACTATGTCACCTTCGAGGCGGATCGTGTCTATCGTCAGAAAGACGCGGAAGGCTTCATCAACCTCAACGCGCTCCGGCTCAAGATCCGCGCCTTGCGCGACGCGCGGTAGGGGCGAGGCATGCATGTGCACGTCGCCCTGGGGCCGGCGGAGTTCGTCGCGGCCCCCCTCGACGGCCGTGCCGCGCTGGTGATCGACGTGCTCCGCGCAACGACCTCGGTGGTGGCGGCCTGCGTGGCGGGCTGCCGCAGCGTGATCCCCGTGCCGGACGAGGCGGCGGCGCGCCGCGTGGCGGGACGCTTCCCCCCGGGCGAGTGCGTGCTCGCGGGTGAGCGCGGCGGCGACCCCATTCCGGGGTTCGATCTCGGGAACTCGCCCCTCGAGTTCACCGCCGACCGTGTGGCCGGCCGGGTCATCGTGCTCACTACCACCAACGGCACGAACACGATGCTGGCGGCGGCACCCGCCGCGGCCGGGGCGGTGGCCGCCCTGACCAATGCCGGCGCCGCCGCGCGCTGGGCGCTGGAGCGCGGCACCGACCTCACGCTCCTGTGCTCCGGAGAGCGTGGCGGCTTCTGCCTTGAAGACGCGGTGTGCGCGGGCTTCGTGGTCGATGCCCTCGCGTCGGATGGGGCGCGCGGGCTCCGCTTCACGGACGCCGCGGTGGCGGCGCGCCGCCTCGCCGACGCGTACGCGGGCCGTCTCGAGCACCTCATCCAGGACGCGGCGTGGGCGCGGCACCTCCACAAGGCGGGACGTGCGGAGGACTTCGCGGCGTGCCTGGCGCTCTCGTCGCTGGACCAGGTGCCCCGGCTCTCGAACGGGGCGATCGTGCCGGGGCCTGCGGACCCCGCGGCGGTGGACGTGCGGCGATGAATGTTCCCATCGCGCTGACGCTCATCCGCATCGTGCTGGTCCCGCTCGTCATCGTGTTCCTGATCTCCTCCCAGCGGGTGCACGTGATCATCGCTGCGGTGATCTTCCTCGCCGCCTCGCTCACCGACTGGCTCGACGGCTTGATCGCCCGGCGCACGAATCAGGTGACTCGTCTCGGAACCCTCCTCGATCCCGTGGCCGACAAGCTGCTCGTCGCCGCCGCTCTGGTGTCGCTGGTACAGGTGGACATGGTCCCGGCGTGGATGGCCTGGGTGATCATCGGGCGTGAGCTCGCGGTGACCGGCCTTCGCGGAGTCGCGCTCTCGATGGGCGTGGTGGTGCCCGCCTCCCGCCTGGGCAAGCTCAAGACCGTGACCCAGTACGTGGCGGTGACGCTCCTGATCCTCGAGAAGGGCGTGCCCGCGGAGTTCGTGCCCTTCCACCTGGTCACCGATGCGATGCTGTGGATCACGCTCTTCATCACCGTGCTCTCCGGGCTCGACTACTTCTACGGCTTCTTCGTCCGCGCCGGCGGAGACGTCCTCGTGAAGGATCGCGAACGGTGGCCCTGAGCCTCCTCGGTCTCGCCGCGGCGTACCTGGTCGGGG
>DASTYT010000078.1 GCA_035764725.1 Candidatus Methylomirabilota bacterium
GAGGCGGGGCCGCGGCGCCGGAGGGCCGGGCCTCTAGGAACGACACGCGCACGCCCATGTCGGGCACGATCCGCGGGTCCTTGGACTTGATGGCGATGCGCACCTTGACGGTCGCCTTGGTCCGATCCGCCGTAGGGATGATGGCGATCACCTCGCCGGGAATCTTCCAGTCGGAGTAGGCGTTGAGCATCGCCTCCACCTTCTGGCCGGCGGCGACGCGGTTGATGAAGGATTCGTTGACGTCCACCTGGATCTCCAGCGAGTCCATGTCCACGATGGTACCGATGCCGGTGCGCGTGAAGCCGCCGCCCGCGGAGATCGGCGAGATCATCTCGCCGGGCTGGGCGGACTTCGCCACCACCACACCGGCGAAGGGCGCGCGGATGATCGTGTTGTCGAGCTGCACCTTGGCCACGTCCACCGACTCCTGGGCCACCCGGATCTCTTCGTTGGCGGCGGCCAGGCGCGCTCGCAGCATGTCCCGCTGGGCCCGCGCGGCGTCCAGCGATTGCTCGCTCACGAGCTGCCGGCGGAAGAGATCGTCCTGCCGGACGAAGTCGCGCTCGGCCTGGGACAGCGTGGCCTCGATCTCGGCGAGCCGGGATCGCGACGAGACGAGCTGGGCCTGGGACAGCGAGAGCTGGGCGCGCGCCTCGGTGTCGTCGAGCCGGGCGAGCACCGCGTTCTCGGCCACCCGCTGACCTTCCTCGATCAGGACTTCGGTGACCTTGCCCGTGATCTTGGCCGACACCGTGGCCTGCCGGCGCGCCGTCACGTAGCCGCTGGCGTCGAGCACGGAGCCCGGTCCGTCGCTCCGCGCCGCGCGCGCCACCGCGGTCTTGACCGTCGGCACGGTCGCCCGCGCGGCCACCAGCCAGCCGGCCGCGGCGAGAGCGAGCAGCACCACGCCCGCGAGCGCGAGCCGGCGCCCGCGGCGGCGCGGCATCGCGGCGGAGGTACGATCACGTCGGAGCTCTTTGAGAAGGTCGGTCCGGTCCACGAGATCAGTGTGCCACAGGCTCCCGACTGACGCACTGCGGCGACGCGCCGGCGGGCGGCGGCCTTGCGACGGGACGGCGCGGCATGGTAGGCTCCCCGGCGTTTCGGCCTCGATTCCGCACCGTTAACCCGCCCAGCGAGGAGGCGCCGCCATGCCATTCGTGAACATCCGGATCTACGAGGGCTGGGGCAAGGAGCGCAAGGACGAGATCGCCCGGCGCGTCACCGAGGCGATCACGGACGTGACCAAGCTGCCCGCCCAGGCGGTCTGGGTTGTCGTCGAGGAAGTGGATCCCCCCGACTGGTACGTGGCCGGCAAGCCCGGGGAGCGAATGAAGAAGTGACCCTGGAGATCCGCGACCCGCGGCTCACCAGCATCATCGGCACTCACGTCGAGTTCGAGCGGATCGCGACCGGGTGTCTCTTCACCGAGGGGCCGCTCTGGCACCCGAGGGGCGAGTATCTACTCTGGAGTGACATGCCCGGGGATCACCTTCGCCGCTGGTCGAAGGCGGACGGCGTCACCACCTTCCGTCAGCCGTGCAACAAGTCCAACGGCCTCACCTGGGACCGGCAGGGCCGGCTCCTGGCCTGCGAGCACGCCTCCAGCCAGGTGACGCGCACCGAGCCGGACGGCCGCATCACGCCCCTCGCCACCCACTACGACGGGAAGCAGCTCAACAGCCCCAACGACATCGTGTGCGCGCAGGACGGCGGCATCTACTTCAGCGACCCGCCCTACGGCCGCGCGGAATTCTACGGGGTGAAGCGCGAGCAGGAGCTCGCCTTCCAGGGCGTGTACCGCGTGGGGGCCGACGCGCGCAAGCCCATGCTGCTCGTGGACGACTTCGACCGGCCCAACGGCCTCTGCTTCTCGCTGGACCAGCGCCGCCTCTTCGTCAACGACACCGCCCGGCAGCACATCCGGGTCTTCGACGTGCGCGACAACGGCGCCCTCGCGGGCGGCCAGGTGTGGGCTGAGACCAAGGGCGAGGGCAAGGGCGCGCCCGACGGCATGAAGCTCGACTCCGCCGGCAACATGTACTGCTGCGGACCGGGCGGCATCCATGTGTTCAGTCCCGAGGCGGTGGACCTGGGCGTGATCCAGGTGCCGGAGTACACCGCGAACTTCGCGTGGGGCGACCGCGATCTCCGGACGCTCTTCATCACCGCATCCACGTCGGTCTACGCGATCCGCACCGTCGTGCCCGGGCTGTCCGCCCTGTAGCTCATCGTTCAAAGGAGGCTTCCCATGATCAAGCGCGTGCTCACGCTGCTGGTGGCGGGCGTGCTGGCCCTGCCGCTCGCCGCCGAGGCTCAGAAGACCATCAAGGTCGGCATGCCGATGCCCCTGTCTGGACCGCCCGCCCTCTTCGGGGATCCCGCCAGCAAGGGCGCCCAGATGTTCGTGGACGAGCTCAACGCCAAGGGCGGGGTGCTCGGGCGCAAGATCGAGCTCATCGTGCGGGATTCCAAGGCCGACGCCAACGAGGCGGTGCGCGTGGCCCGCGAGCTGATCCTCAAGGACAACGTCGACTTCCTGGTGGGTACCCTCACCTCCGCGGAAGGGCCGGCGGTGTCGGTGGTGGCGAAGGAGAACAAGGTCGTCTTCATCGCTCCCATCCCGAAGACCGATCAGCTCACCGCCGCCGACAAGCTCCATCCCTACGTCTTCCGCGTCTCCGCCAACACGACGATGGAAGGCCGGAGCGCGGCGGAGATCGTGGCCAAGTGGCCGGTGACCAAGGTGGCGACGATCAGCTTCGACTACGCCTACGGCCAGGACGTGACCAAGGCGTTCGTGGAGCACCTCAAGAAGGTCAAGCCCTCCGCGCAGATCGTGGACCAGCAGTGGCCCAAGCTTGGCGAGCAGGACTACAACCCCTTCATCAACGCCCAGATGGGGAAGAAGCCGGAGGCGATCTTCTCGTCGATCTGGGGCGGCTTCTTCGTGACGTACTCGAAGCAGGCCAAGGCGCTCGGGGTCTTCGACGCGGTGAAGTACAACTTTATCGGCGTGGGCGAGGCCGGCTCGCCCGAGACCACCAAGTCCATGGGCAAGGACTATCCGGTGGGGATCTGGGGCAACTCGTAC
>DASTYT010000079.1 GCA_035764725.1 Candidatus Methylomirabilota bacterium
CCTGGTACGGGCTGCAGCCCATCAACCGCCTGACCATCTCGGGCGGCACCGTCCTCATGACCTCGCTCCAGAGCCCCGCCGCCCTGCTCAAGGACATCCACAAGAAGGACGCCCCGTACAACCTGGCCCTCATCCGGGCCAAAGCTTCCTTCTCCGGCCTCTGGGTGTACCGCGAGGACCACACCGAGGCGCGCATTCTGGGCGCCCTCGCGCGCATCAAGCCCGATTTCCTCTCCCTCGACGCCGTGTGCGAGGCGATCAAGGAAGCGGAGTGGGGGTCGGACCTCAAGGTCGCGTCCGCCCGCAAGACCTACGACCGGATCGAGTCGCGCCCGGTCAAGCCCACCGAGGGCAACACCGAGACGCCGTTCACGTTCGAGAAGCCCAAGTGGTGGGAGATGCGCGAGGGGGTATCGATCCCCGCGATCCCGGTGGGCAAGCCCATGGAGGGCGGCAAGGGCTACGTGCCCGAGCGCAACCCGTACTTCAAGAAGTTCACCACCCGCACCATGCGGCCGGTGATCGACTTCGACAAGTGCGTGAAGTGCACGCTCTGCTGGATCCAGTGCCCCGACTCGTGCTTCGACGTCACCCCCGACGGCCTCTACGACGCCAACATGGAATCGTGCTGCGGCTGCGGGGTGTGCGAGGCGGTGTGCCCGGCGAAGGAATGCATCACCATGGTCAACGAGGCCTCCTTCGAGGACAACCAGAGCCAGTGGGAGATGTGGCGGAAGGACAAGGGCACGTACAAGGCCTGGATGACGGGCAAGATCAACGACAAGTCTCACATCGTGCGCTCGCACGGGTTCCGATTCCGCGGCCAGTACGAGGAGGAGATCAAGAAGGACATCGACTCCGGCGGGGTCGAGATCACCACCGGCATCCCCGGCGAGAACGCCGGGGCCAAGACGATCTAGGAGGGCCGCGCGCCATGGCAGTGGAGACGAAGGGGACGGTAGCGACCGGCGACAAGGAGATGCTGATCTCCGGCAGCGAAGCCTGCGCGGAGGCGCTCACGCTCGCCGACATCGACGTGGTGACGGCCTATCCCATCCGGCCGTACGACACCGTCATGCAGGCCATCGCCAAGAAGATCGCCAACGGCCACCTCGTGGCCGAGTACATCGTGGCGGAGGGCGAGCACAGCCAGTTCGAGATCGTCAAGCACGCCTCCACGGTAGGGGCGCGCGTGTTCTGCGGCTCGTCGGGAGTGGGCTGGATGTACGCTATGGAGTGTCTCACGGTGACGCCGCCCCTGCGCGTGCCCATGGTGTGCATGGTGGGCAACCGCGCCCTCGACGATCCGGGCGCGTTCGGCGTCGAGCACAACGACGCCCTCGTGGTGCGGGATCTCGGCTGGATGCTGATCTGGGTGGACACCGCCCAGGAGATGCTCGACACCGCCTTGCTGGCCTACCGCATCGCGGAGGACCGGCGGGTGTTCCTCCCCATCGCGATCTCCGCGGACGGGGCGTTCCTGACCCATTCCCAGGCCATCGTGCAGGTGCCCACCAAGGCCAAGGTCGACAGCTTCCTGCCTAAGTACGATCGGGGCGATCTCCTGCTCCATCCCGACAATCCGATCACCGTGGCCCCGCAGGCCAACGAGGACTGGGTCATCGAGATCCGGCGTCAGAACAACGAGGCGATGGCCCGCGCGTACACCGTGATCGAGGAGGCCTACGCCGACTTCCGCAAGGTGTTCGGCCGCGGACCCGAGAACCCGTGGTTCGAGGAGTACATGACGGAGGACGCCGACGTCATCCTGATGGGCATGGGCACGATCTCGCTGCCCTTCAAGGTCGGCATCCGCAACATGCGGGCGCAGGGCAAGAAGGTGGGCCTCATCCGGCCCCGATGGTTCCGGCCCTTCCCCACGGAGAAGATGGTGGCGGCGCTGTCCCGGGCCAAGGCCATCGGTGTCATCGACCGCGACTACTCCTTCGGCTCGCCGTTCGGCTCGGGCGTGGTCGCCAACGAAATTCGCGCCGCGATGTACAACTCGGACAAGCGGCCGCCGCTCCTCTCCTTCATCTGCGGGCTGGGCGGGCGCGAGGTGACCTTGGAAGACGTCTACAAGGCGACCGACCTCTGCTACGAGGCGGCCAAGAGCGGGAAGTCCCCCCTCAAGACGCAGTGGCTCGGCGTGCGGGAATAGGGAGAACACACCATGGCGGAAGCCTTCGCGAACGCGACCCAGCTCCTGCCGCCCTTCAAGGGCGTCAAGAAGGTCACCATCGAGGAGTACTTCACCTCCGGCCACCGCACCTGCCAGGGCTGCGAGTCGGCGCTGGTGATGAAGCTCATGGTCAAGGCGGCCGGCCCGCGCACCATCGTGCTCGGGGCCACCGGCTGCATGTACGTGGCCAACACCACCTACTACACGACGCCCTGGGTGGTGCCGTGGATGCACACGCAGCTCGGCTCGTCCGGCTCCGCCGCGCTCGGCACCGCGGCCGGGCTCAAGGCGCTCATGAAGAAGGGGCGCATGAAGGCCGAGCCCATCAACGTGATCGCGTTCTGCGGGGATGGGGGCGGGGCCGACATGGGCCTCGGCGCGATCTCGGCCACCCTGACCCACCGGGAGTACAACTCGCTGATCCTGATGTACGACAACGAGTCCTACGCCAACACCGACATCCAGCTCTCGGGGTCGACGCCGTACGGGGCCAATACCACGTTCAGCCCGCCCGGCTCGGTGAAGCGCCTGATCCACACGCGGTGGAAGAAGAACATGGCGGGCATGCTCGCCGCGGGTCACCCGGAGTGCCGCTACGTCGCCACGGTGGACGCGTCGTACGCGGTCGAGATGATGAACAAGGTCCGCAAGGCGCTCAGCATCGGCGGCCCCACCTTCATCCACTCGCTGGACCCGTGCCCGAAGGGGTGGGACTACGACCCCATGCTCTCGCACGAGCTGGGCGAGCTCGCGGTGGAGACGGGGATCTTCCCCCTGTACGAGGTCGAGGACGGGGTGGTCCGGCACTACGGCAAATCCAAGGCCATCGCCGAGGGCCGGCCGCGCAAGCCCGTTCGCGAGTACCTCCTCAAACAGGGCCGCTTCGCTCACTTCGTCGAGGAAGACCTCGAGTACTTCCAGGCGAAGGTGGACGAGATGTGGGACAAGTGGGAGATTCCCGGCGTCATCCCGTTCTGGAAGGAGAAGCGGGCCGTCACTCCCGCGCCGTAGCGCCCGACGCCCCGCCCGGCCCGCGCGCCTCGATGAGGGGGCAGGGATCCGGGCGGGGTACCGGCTGGTTTCATGGACCGCAGCACCCGTTCTCATCCCACCTGTTCGGTGCGTCTGGCGTGACGCCGCGGGAGCGGCCTCGCGACGGCCGCGCGGAGGATACGGCATGAGTCTACGGCGAGGGATCATCGGCGTCGGCCTCGTGACAATCCTGGGCGGGCTCGCGCTCGCCCTCCTCTCCGCGGAAGCGCCGAGGCCGGCGCTGGCCGCGTGGGAGCCCAGCAAGCCCATCGAGTTCATTATCCCCGCCGGGACCGGAGGCGGGGCCGACCAGATGGCCCGCCTCATCGCCGGCATCGCCGACAAGCACAAGCTCTCGCCGCGGCCGTTCATCGTGGTGAACAAGTCGGGCGGCGCAGGCGCCGAGGGATTCCTCCACGTCAAGGGCAAGAAGGGTGATGCCCACACCATCATCATCACCCTCTCCAACCTCTTCACCACGCCGCTCCATACCGGCGTGCCGTTTTCCTGGCGCGACCTCACCCCGGTGGCGCGGCTGGCCCTCGACGAGTTCGTGCTCTGGGTCAATGCGGAGACGCCCTACAAGACCGCCAAGGAGTACATCGCGGCGGTGAAGGAGAAGAACGGCACGATGAAGATGGGTGGCACCGGCTCGGCCCAGGAGGACCAGATCATCACGATCCTCCTCGAGCAGGCGCTGGGCGTGAAGTTCACCTACGTCCCCTTCCGCGGCGGCGGCGAGGTGTGCGTGAACCTCGTGGGCAAGCACGTCGACTCCACCGTGAACAATCCTGCCGAGTGCGTGAGCCACTGGAAGGCCGGGCGGGTGCGCCCGCTCGCGGTGTTCGACAGCTCGCGCATCGCATTCGACGCGTGGAAGGATATCCCCACCGTGAAGGAGGCTCTCGGCGCGGACATCCAGTACCTGATGTTGCGCGGGATCTTCGGCGCGCCCGACATGCCCAAGGACGCGGTGGAGTGGTATCAGGCCTTCCTGAAGAAGGTCATGGACACGCCGGACTGGAAGAAGTACCTCGAGGAGGGCGCGCTCAAGTCCGCCTGGGCGACCGGCGCCGAGTACACGAAGTGGGTGGAGGAGAACGACAAGCTCCACCAGGACCTGATGGCGAAGGGCGGATTGCTCAAGAAGTAATCCATGCGCACTGCCGACATCGTCACCGCGTCGGTGCTGCTCGCGCTCGGCGGGCTGGTGGGCGCTGACGCGATACGACTGGGCATCGGCTGGGGCACGGACGGCCCGCGGAGCGGGTTCTTCCCGTTCTGGCTGGCCCTCGTGCTCGTGGTGTGTTGCGTGATCGTCATCGCCCAGGCGTCGCGGCGGGAGACCCGCGAGCCCTTCGTCACCCGAGAGCGCCTCCTGCTCGTGCTCAAGGTGCTGTGGCCGGCGACCGCCATGGTGGTCTTGACCCACCTGCTCGGGCTCTACGTGAGCGCGGGCCTCTACCTGGGCTTCTACATGCGCTGGGTCGGCCACCACAGATGGCGCGCGGTGCTCGCGCTCTCGATTGGAGTGCCGGTGGCCGCGTTCCTCATCTTCGAGCTGTGGTTCCTGGTCCCGATGCCGAAGGGGCCGCTCGAGGCCTGGATGGGGTACTGATCGATGGGGCTCGAGAACATCTTCCTCGGCTTCGAGCAGGCGCTCCACCACCAGAACCTCTTCTTCGCGGTGCTCGGCATCACGCTCGGCACCATCATCGGCGTGCTCCCGGGCCTGGGCGGCGCCAACGGGGTGGCGATCCTGCTGCCGCTGACCATGCGGATGCCGCCCACCTCGGCGATCATCCTCCTCACCTCGATCTACTGGGGCGCCCTCTTCGGCGGGGCCATCACCTCCATCCTGTTCAACATCCCCGGCGAGCCCTGGTCGGTGGCGACCACGTTCGACGGCTACCCGATGGCGCGACAGGGGAAGGGCGGGCAGGCCCTCACCGCGGCCTTCACCTCGTCCTTCGTGGGGGCGTTCTTCTCCATCGTCCTCATCACGCTGTTCGCCCCCCTCCTCGCGGATGTGGCGCTGCACTTCGGCCCGCCGGAGATCTTCGCGATCCAGTTCCTGACCTTCTCGAGCTTCGTAGGGCTGGGCGGGGGGAGCGCGGCGAAGACCGTCATCTCGATCGTGCTGGGCTTCATCCTCGCCGCGGTGGGGCTCGACATCGTGACCGGCCAGCTCCGCCTCACCTTCGGCGTCACCGAGCTCATGCAGGGCTTCGACTTCATCATCGCGGTGATCGGGCTCTTCGGTATCGGCGAGATCCTGCTGAGCGTGGAGGAGGGCCTCTCCTTCAAAGGCGTGCACACGGGGATGCGGCCGCGAGTGGTGCTGGAGACCTGGAAGATCCTGCCGCGCTACTGGCGCACGTTCGTCCGGGGCGCTTTCATCGGGTTCTGGATGGGCTTCAAGCCGGGCGGCGCCACCCCCGCCTCCTTCATGAGCTATTCCTTCGCCAAGCGCTTCTCCCGCCACCCCGAGCGGTTCGGCAAGGGCGACATCGAAGGCGTGGTGGCCCCGGAGACGGCGGCGCACGCGGCGGGCGTGGCGGCGATGCTGCCCATGATCACCCTGGGGATCCCCGGCTCGCCCACGGCGGCGGTGATGCTGGGCGGGCTCATCATCTGGGGGCTCCAGCCGGGCCCCATGCTCTTCAAGGAGCGCCCGGACTTCGTCTGGGGGCTCATCGCGAGCATGTACACCGGCAACATCATCGGCGTGCTGATGGTACTGGCCTTCGTGCCGTTCTTCGCGGCGATCCTTCGCGTGCCCTTCGCCATCCTCACGCCCATGATCGTGGTCGTGTGCGCCATCGGGGCGTACGCGGTGCACAGCAACATGATCGATATCTGGTACATGGTGATCTTCGGCGTGGTGGGGTACGTGTTCAAGAAGCTGGACTATCCGCTCGCGCCTCTCGTCCTCGCGCTGGTCCTGGGGGACCACGCGGAGAACGCGCTCCGCCAGAGCCTCATCATGTCCCAGGGCTCGCTCGGCATCTTCGTGACGCGGCCCATCGCGGGCGTGATCACCGCGCTGGCCCTCTTCTTCTTCGCCTTGCCCGCGATCTCGGCGTGGCGCCGGCGGGGTGGCGGCATGCCCGAGCCCGCCCGGTCGGCCCACTAGGCGCCGGCGGCTCCACCGTGCCCGGCTTCCTGGCGCTGCTCGCGACCCCGGAGTTCTGGCTCCGCCTCCTCGAGATCAGCGTGCTGAACCTCTTCCTCTCCGGCGACAACGCGGTGGTCATCGCGCTCGCCGTGCGGGTGCTGCCGAAGCGCCAGCGGCTGCAGGGGCAGATCTGGGGGACGGTGGGGGCGGTGGGGCTGCGGATGGCCTTCGTGGGGCTGGTATCCGCCATGCTGCGCGTGCCGTTCCTCCGGCTGGGCGGCGGCGTCGCGCTCCTGTGGATCGCGTACCGCCTCGTGCGCCCGGCGCTGGAGATCGAGGAGACGGCGGGCCGGCACGGCGCCTCGTTCTGGGAGGCGATCTGGATCATCGTGGCGGCCGACGTGACCATGAGCCTCGACAATGTCCTGGCCATCGCGGCCGCGGCCCACGACGATTACTTCCTCATCGTGGTCGGGATCGCGATGTCCATCCCCATCGTAGTCTGGGGCAGCGGGCATCTCGCCCGGCTGATGAATCGCTTCCCCTGGATCATCTGGGCCGGGGGCGCGCTGCTCGGCTGGGTGGCCGGCGAAATGCTCCTCGAGGATCCCGCGGTGGTGGGCTGGCTGGGGCACGCGAGGCGCGTCCTGCGCTATGCTGTCCCCGTGGTCTTCACCGCGGCGTTGTTCGTGCTGGGGTGGTGGCTGGCGCGACGGGCGGCGCGCGGGGCCCGCCCACACGGAGTGGCCTCCGCGGAGGCCGGGAATGGAGCCGACAATCTTTCTCCTCGACCCTGAGTTTTGGGCCCGCCTTCTCGCCATCGTCCTGATCGATCTGTCGCTGGCGGGGGACAATGCTCTCGTCATCGCGCTCGCCGTCCGCTCGTTGCCTCCCGATCAGCAGTGGAAGGCCCGTATCTGGGGCACCGTGGGCGCGGTCGGTCTGCGCGTCCTCTTCATCGGGGTGGTCAGCTATCTGCTGCGGATCCCGCTGCTCCAGCTCGTGGGCGGGCTGGTCCTGGTGTGGATTGCGGTCAAGCTGGTGCGGCCGGCGCAGGCGGAAGGCGGCCACGTCCGGGCCGGCGGCTCGCTGGCCGAGTCCATCTGGATCATCATCGTGGCCGACATCACGATGAGCCTGGACAACGTGCTGGCGGTGGCGGCGGCGGCCCACGGTGATCTGGGCCTGGTCGTCTTCGGCATTGCGCTGTCCCTGCCGCTGGTCGTCTGGGGCAGCGGCCTCCTCTCCCGGCTCATGGCGCGCTATCGCTGGATCATCTGGATCGGCGGCGGTGTCCTCGGCTATGTCGCGGGCGACATGATGCTCGACGACCCGGTGCTCCGCCGCTGGCTGGGCGCGCACGTGGACCTGCTCGCCGACCCCGTGCCGATCGTGCTCGGGATCGCGGTGGCCGCCCTGGGCTGGTGGCTGGCACGCAACGCCGCCGCGGGGGCCCCGCCGGTCTCCGAGGGAGCGTGAGAGCGTGCGCGGCGAGGGCGCGGCGACCCCGCGGGGCGCGGCGGGCGGGCGGAACATGGAGATCGAGCCCGTCAAGAGCACCCGGATCTACGAGGAGATCGTCCGCCAGGTCAAGCAGCTGATCGCGGAGGGCAAGCTCAAGTCGGGCGATCAGCTGCCCCCCGAGCGCGACCTCGCCGAGAAGTTCATGGTCAGCCGCACGTCGGTGCGGGAGGCGCTGCGCGCGCTGCAGAGCCGCGGGCTCATCGAGATCCGGGCGGGGGAAGGCACCTTCATCCGCGACATCTCGGTGGATGCCCTCATCGAGCCGCTGGCCCTCGTCATCCTGCCGCATCGCGAGGCGGTCGGGGAGCTGTTCGAGGCCCGGCGCCTGCTGGAGCCCGCCATCGGCGCGCTGGCGGCGCGGCGGGCCACGCCCGAGGACATCGCCGAGATGCGACGCATCCTGGAGGACCAGTCCAAGGAGATCGCCCAGGGCGGCACCGGTCTCCACCAGGACGCCGCGTTTCACGCGGCCATGGCGGCGAGCGCCCACAACCGCGCGATCAGCCGCATCGACAGCGCGCTGATGGAGCTCCTGACGCAGAGCCGCGAGGAGTCGCTCCACACGCCGGGCCGCCCGAACCGCTCCCACCTCGACCATCAGCGTATCCTGGATGCCATCCGCCGCCGGGACGAGGTGGGGGCGCACCGCGCGGTGCTCGACCACCTCACGGCGGTGGAGCGGCTGGTCATGGGACCGGCCGGCGCCCGCGAGGGCAGTGAGGGATCGGCGGAGAGCCGGCGGAAGAAGCCGAGCGGGTAGTCATCGCTAAGTCCGCGTGGTGCAAGATTATTTGTTGACATTGCTCCAGCCCTTCCGTAGCATGGGCGGGTAAATCCAGGCCCTCGCGGGCCTCATTTTTTCTGTCCGCACCGCCGGTGGAGGATTCCTCGATGGCGCAGGTGAAGGCACGCGTCCACTCGAGGCGAGTGTCCGTACCCAAGTCCGTGGCGAGGCGCTCGTCCGCGCCGAAGTACGTCTACGGGTTCGCCAATGGCAAGGCCGACGGCTCGAGCGCGATGCGAGATCTCCTCGGCGGCAAAGGCTGCGAGCTGGCCGAGATGACCAACCTGGGCATCCCGGTTCCCCCCGGCTTCACCATCACGACCGAGGCCTGGCGGGCCTACGTGGACGCGGGCAAGAAGGCGCCCGCCGGGCTCTGGACGCAGGTGCAGGCCGCCCTCGGCCGGCTCGAGACGGCGGTGGGGCTCAAGCTCGGCGACCCCAAGCGGCCGCTGCTCGTGTCGGTGCGGTCCGGGGCCCGCGTGTCCATGCCGGGCATGATGGACACCGTCCTCAATCTCGGGCTCAACGACCGGACCGTCGACGGCCTCGCGCGCTGGACGAAGAACGAGCGCTTCGCGTGGGACTGCTATCGCCGCTTCCTCACAATCTTCGGCGACGTGGTGCTTGGCATCGAGCGCCGCGCCTTCGACGGACCGCTCGACGAGGCCAAGGCGAGCACTGGCGCTCGCTCCGACGCGGAGGTACCGCCCCCCGCGCTGCGGGATCTGGTGGCGCGGTACAAGGCTCTCATCCAGGAGAGGACGGGCCGCCCCTTCCCCCAGGACCCGGGCGAACAGCTCCGACTGGCCGTGCAGGCGGTGTTCGACTCCTGGTTCGCGAAGAAAGCGGTGGACTACCGGCGCATCAATCACCTGGCCGACGACTGGGGCACCGCGGTGACCGTGATGGCGATGGTGTTCGGCAATCTGGGCGACACCTCCGGCACCGGCGTGGCCTTCAGCCGCAACCCCTCGAACGGCGACCCTCACTTTTTCGGCGAGTTCCTGGTCAACGCGCAGGGCGAGGACGTGGTGGCGGGGATCCGCACGCCCGAGCCCCTCACCACGCTGAAGGCGAACCTCCCCAAGGTGTACCGCGACCTCTCCAGCATCAAGGACCGGCTCGAGCGCCACTACCGCGACATGCAGGACATCGAGTTCACGGTGCAGGAGGGGCGTCTCTTCATCCTCCAGACGCGCTCGGGCAAGCGAACCGCGGCGGCGGCGGTGCGGATTGCCGTGGAGATGGTGAAGGAGCGTTCGATCGACCGGGCCGCTGCGCTTCGGCGGGTGGACGCCGCCTCTCTGCAGCAGCTCCTGGTCAAGACGGTGGATCCGAAGGCGACCTACACGGCGCTCACCCAGGGGCTCGCCGCCACCGCCGCCGCGGCGTCGGGCAGGGTGGTCTTCGACCCCGACCTCGCCGTCGAGAAGGCGCTCCAGGAGGAGAAGGTCATCCTTGTCCGCGCGGAGACCTCGCCCGAGGACGTAGCGGGCATGCATGCCTCACAGGGCATCCTCACCGCACGCGGCGGCCTGACCTCGCACGCGGCGGTGGTCGCGCGCGGGATGGGCAAGGCCTGCATCGTGGGCGCGGGCGAGATCGTGGTGGACGAGGAGCGTCGGCGCTTCACCGTGGGCCGCACGGTGGTGCGCGAGGGACAAACCATCACGCTGAACGGCGCGACCGGCGACGTGGTGCAAGGCTCGCTGCCCCTCATCGACCCCACGCTTTCGCCGGAGTTCAGGGAGCTCCTGGGCTGGGCCCGTGCCGCCGCCACCACACGGGTGCGGGCCAACGCCGACACCCCCGAGGACGCCGCCAAGGCGCGGGAGTTCGCCGCGGAGGGCATCGGCCTCGTGCGTACCGAGCACATGTTCTTCGCCGAGGACCGTATTCCAATCGTGCGCGAGATGATCATGGCCTCGGATGCCTCGGACCGGCAGAAGGCGGTCGACAGACTCCTGCCGTTTCAGCGAGAAGACTTCGTGGGGATCTTCACGGCGATGAAGGACCTGCCGGTGACGATCCGGCTCCTCGACCCGCCGCTGCACGAGTTCCTGCCCAAGTACAAGGACGTGCTCGAGGAGTACACTCGCCTCGACGCACGTGGCATCAATCCCACGCGCCATGCCGAGCTGGGGGCGGTCAAGGCGCGGCTCGAGGCGTTGCAAGAATCCAATCCCATGCTCGGCCATCGCGGCTGCCGCCTCGGCATCACGTTCCCCGAGATCTACGACATGCAGGTGCGGGCCATCATGGAGGCGGCCTGCGCGGTGGCCCGGCGGGGGATCGGCGTTGAGCCCGAGATCATGATCCCGCTCACCGGCACCGTGGCGGAGATGAAGCTCACCGAGGAGATGACGCGGCGGGTGGCGGAGGCGGTGCAAGCTGAGACGGGCGTGCGCGTGCCGTACACGGTGGGGACCATGATCGAGGTGCCGCGGGCGTCCCTCGTCGCCGATCAGCTCGCCCGCTACGCGGAGTTCTTCTCGTTCGGCACCAACGACATGACGCAGATGACCTTCGGCTACAGCCGGGACGACATCGGCAAATTCTTGCCGTTCTACCTGGAGCACAAGCTCTTGCCTGCCGATCCCTTCGCGGTGCTCGACCAGGAGGGCGTGGGCGAGATGGTCCGCATCGGTATCGAGCGCGGCCGCCGAACGCGGCCCGGCCTCAAGGTCGGGATCTGCGGCGAGCACGGCGGCGAGCCCTCGTCGGTGGACTTCTGCCACCGGGTGGGCATGACCTACGTCTCGTGCTCGCCGTACTCGGTGCCCATCGCCTGGCTGGCCGCGGCGCAGGCGCAGCTGGCGGCGCCGCGGCGTGCCGCGAAGCGGGGCAAGCGGTCGAAGGCTTCTCACACCAAGGAGACGAGGCAGTGAAACTGGCTGGCGCGCGCATCGTGCTCGAGTGCTTGAAGCGGGAAGGCGTGGACCTCATCTTCGGCTTGCCGGGCGGGGCGGTGCTGCCGATCTACGACGCCCTGTACGACTTCGAAGGGCTGCGCCACGTCCTCGTCCGCCAGGAAGCCGCGGCCGGGCACGCCGCGGAAGGGTACTCGCGCACCACCGGGAAGACCGGCGTGTGCCTGGTCACCTCGGGCCCCGCCGCCACGAACCTGGTCACCGCGCTGCAGGACGCCCTGATGGACTCGATCCCGATGGTCGCGTTCACCGGTCAGGTGCCGACCCACCTTATCGGCAACGACGCCTTTCAGGAGGCCGACAACGTCGGCATCACGCGCTCGGCGACCAAGCACAACTTCCTGGTGAAGGACGGCGACGATCTCGCCGGGACCATCAAGGAAGCCTTCTTCCTGGCGCGGAGCGGCCGGCCCGGGCCGGTGCACGTGGACCTGCCCAAAGACATCCTGGTCAAGGAGTGGGAGTTCGACTATCCGTCGACCGTGCACCTCCGCTCCTACAACCCGACCTACGACGGTCATCCGGGTCAGATCAAGAAGGCGGCCCGCGCCCTCGTGCGGGCCAAGCGGCCCGTGCTCTACGTGGGCGGCGGCGCGATCTCCGCGGACGCCTCCCCCGAGCTCTTCGAGCTCGCCGAGCTCACCCAGATCCCGCTGACGCAGACTCTCATGGGGCTGGGCGCCTTCCCCATGGCGCACCCGCTGTCCCTCGACATGCTGGGCATGCACGGGACTTACTATGCGAACATGGCCGTCCACCACTCGGACGTGCTCATGGCGGTGGGCGCGCGCTTCGACGATCGCGTCACCGGCAAGGTGGACATGTTCGCGCCCAATGCCCAGATCATCCACGTGGACATCGACCCGTCGTCGATCTCCAAGAATATCCCCGTGGCCATCCCCATCGTGGGTGACTGCAAGCGCGTGCTCGCGAAGCTCCTGGAGGCGGTGCGTGAGGAGCTGAAGTCCTACCCCGGGGGGGCGGTGCGCGAGGCGCGGCGGCAATGGCACGAGCAGATCGCGGAGTGGCGGACGCGGGAGCCGCTGCGCTACGAGTGGAGCGACGACGTCATCAAGCCCCAGTACGTCATCGAGCAGCTCTCCGACCTCACCAAGGGCGAGGCCTTCGTGGTGACGGGAGTGGGACAGCACCAGATGTGGGCCGCCCAGTATTACCGCTTCAAGCACCCACGAATGTGGTGCACCTCGGGCGGGCTCGGGACCATGGGCTATGGGCTCCCCACCGCGATGGGGGTGCAGGCGGGCCACCCCCGCCGTCTCGTCGTGAACATCGACGGCGACGGCTCGTTCCAGATGAACAGCCAGGAGCTGGCGACCTGCCACGAGGAGCAGCTCCCCGTGAAGACCATCATCATCAACAACGGCGGCCACGGCATGGTGCGCCAGTGGCAGCGCATCATCTACAAGGAGCGCTTCTGCGCCATCGACCTCGGGCCCTGCCCCGACTTCGTGAAGCTGGCCGAGGCGTACGGCTGCACGGGCATCCGCGCCACCAAGCCCACCGAGGTGCGCCCCGCCCTCGAGAAGATGATGGCCACCCCGGGCCCGGTGGTGGTCGACGTGTGGGTCAACAAGGACGAGTGCGTGTTCCCCATGGTGCCGGCGGGCGGAGCCAACACCGACATGATCCTGGCGCCCCCCACCACCGAGGTGCGGGACCGGGCGGCCAAGTCGCAGACGGGGTTCTAGCGTGAGCACGGTCGAGCATCGCAAGCACACCATCGCCGTGCTGGTGGAGAACAAGTTCGGCGTGCTCTCGCGCGTGGCGGGGCTCTTCTCCGCGCGCGGCTACAACATCGAGAGCCTCTCGGTGGGCGAGACCCTCGATCCCACGGTGTCGCGGATGACGCTGGTGGTGCGGGGCGACGCCTTCATCATCGAGCAGGTGATCAAGCAGCTGCACAAGCTCATCGACGTCATCAAGGTGACCGACCTCAGCGAGGAGGATCACGTGGAGCGCGAGATGCTCCTCCTCAAGGTCAACGCCGAGCCCACGTCCCGGGCGGAGATTCTCAGGATCGCCGACATCTTCCGGGCCAAGGTGGTGGACGTGACGCCGACCACCTACACGCTGGAAGTCACCGGCGAGGAAGGGAAGATCGAGGCGATCATCGATCTCCTGCGGCCCTTCGGCATCCAGGAGATCGTGCGCACCGGCAAGGTCGCCATCGCGCGCAGCCCGAAGAACCGCGTGCGCAAGGTGGAGGAGAAGCTCGGCAAGCGGCCGGGCCCGCCCGCGCGCCCCCAGCCGCAGGACCCGAAGGTCGTCGGCTTCGCGGACTAAACCCCAAACCGGAGAGACAACGAACATGCCGGCCAAGATCTATTACGACCAGGACGCCGACCTCGGTCTCCTGCGCGGCAAGAAGGTGGCCATCATCGGCTACGGGAGCCAGGGCCACGCCCACGCGCTCAACCTGAAGGATTCCGGGCAGGACGTGGTGGTGGGCCTCTACAAGGGCTCCAAGAGCTGGACCCGGGCGGAGCAAGCGGGACTCAAGGTGATGAGCGTCAACGAGGCGGCCGCCGCCGGCGACATCATCATGATCCTGCTGCCGGATCAGACGCAGCGCCAGGTCTACGAGGAGTCCATCAAGGGCGCCCTCGGGAAGGGCAAGATGCTGATGTTCGCCCACGGCTTCAACATCCACTTCAACCAGGTGGTGCCATCGCCCGACGTGGACGTGGCGATGATCGCGCCCAAGGCACCCGGTCACGTGATGCGGGATCTCTTCACCCAGGGCCCCGGCGTGCCGGCCCTCGTCGCGGTGTACCAGGACGTGTCGGGCAAGGCCAAGGACGTGGCGCTCGCCTACGGCAAGGGTGTGGGCTGCGCCCGCGCCGGCATCATCGAGACCACGTTCAAGGAGGAGACGGAGACCGACCTCTTCGGCGAGCAGACCACGCTCTGCGGCGGTGTCTCCCACCTCATCAAGAGCGCCTTCGAGACGCTGGTCGAGGCCGGCTATCAGCCGGAGATCGCGTACTTCGAGTGCATGCACGAGATGAAGCTGATCGTGGACCTCTTCTACCAGGGCGGCCTCGCCTACATGCGCTACTCGGTGTCGGACACCGCGGAGTACGGCGACTACACCCGGGGCCCGCGCGTCGTGGACGACCGCATCAAGGCCGAGATGAAGAAGATCCTCGCCGAGATCCAGTCCGGTCAGTTCGCGCGGGAGTGGATCCTCGAGAACCAGGCGCACCGCGCTGGCTTCCTCGCCATGCGCAAGCGCGATGCCGAGCATCAGATCGAGGAGGTCGGGGCCCGGCTGCGCAAGATGATGTCCTGGATCAAACCGCCTCGGGAGTAGGGACCCAGGGGTCGGACGGGCCATGCGTATCCCGGTGGCCGCCGAGGGCTGGCCCTTCATCTTCCCTCCCGCCATCGCCGCGTGTATTCTGGCGGTGGTGGGGTGGTGGGTGGGAGCGCTTGCGCTCGCGCTCGTCACGCTGGCGTGTCTCGGCTTCTTTCGTGATCCCGACCGCCGGCCGCCGGGCCTTCCGGGCGCGGTGCTCGCCCCCGCCGACGGCAAGGTGATGGCGATCGCGCAGGTCGAGGACCGCTGGGTGGGGCCGGCGACGCGCGTCTCCATCTTTCTCTCGCCGCTCGACGTCCACGTGAACCGGACGCCCGTGGCGGGGATCGTGCGCGACGTGGACTACAAGGCGGGGCGGTTCCTCGCCGCGTACCGTCCCGAGGCGTCGGAGGAGAACGAGCGCTGCACGGTGGCGCTCGAGACGGATACGGGGCGGATGGCCGTGCGCCAGATCGCCGGGGTGCTGGCCCGGCGCATCGTGTGCCGGGTCCGGCCGGGAGACAAGCTCCAGGCCGGGGAGCGGTATGGGTTGATTCGGTTCGGGTCGCGCACCGACCTGGTGGTGGCCCGGGGTACCGAGATCCGGGTCAAGGAAGGCGACCGGGTGAGGGGAGGAGAGACCGTGATGGGAGTGCTCAAGCCATGAGGCGTGGTCAGGCGCCGGATGGAGGGCTACAAGCATGAGGCGCCGACATCTGCCGGGTGAGGGAGCGCGCGGTCCGCGGCGTCGACGCTGGCAGGAGCTCCGCGAGCAGCGGCGCCGGGGCATCTTCCTGCTGCCGAGCCTGCTGACCACCGGGAATCTCTTCTGCGGCTTCCTGGCCCTCGTCCTGACCGCGCAACAGCGCTTCACCGAGGCCGCGGTGTCTCTGTTCGTCGCGATGGTCATGGACATGCTCGACGGCAAGGTGGCGCGGCTCACCAAGACCACCACCCAGTTCGGCGTGGAGTTCGACTCGCTCGCCGACGTGGTCTCGTTCGGCGTCGCTCCCGCGTTCATGGTTTACTCGCTGGCCCTCGCCCCGCTCGGGCGCGCGGCCTGGCTGGGGGCCTTCCTGTTCGTGATCTGCGGCGCCCTGCGCCTGGCCCGCTTCAACGTATACACCGGCGTCACGGACCGACGCTACTTCGTGGGCCTGCCCATTCCCGCCGCCGCGGGCATGGTGGCCTCGGTGGCGCTGCTCGTGGACGGTGACGAGCTCGAGCGCTGGCAGGCGAGCCTGATCGCGATCGGCACCTATCTCGTCTCGCTCCTCATGGTCTCCACGTTCCGCTACTACAGCTTCAAGGAGATCGATCTCTCGCGGCGGCGCCCCGTCGGGCTCCTGCTCCTCGTCGTCCTCGGCGTGCTGATCGTTGCCACCCACCCGCAGTGGTTCCTCTTCGCCCTCTTCGCCGCGTATCTCCTGAGCGGCCCCACGCGTCCCCTCTGGGCACGCCGCCGGGACATGCTGCTGTTGGCGGACAAGGCCCCGCGGGACGCGCACTGATACGACAAGGAGTCTCGACGTGAGCGTGCACAAGATCGCGTTCCTGCCCGGCGACGGCATCGGCCAGGAGGTCACCCCCGAGGCGCGCCGCGTCCTCGAGGTGGTGGGCAAGGCCACCGGGGCCAGCTTCGAGTTCGAGATGGGCCTGGTGGGCGGCGCCGCCATCGACGCCACCGGCGGCCCGCTGCCCGAGGCCGCGCTGCGGCTGTGCCAGCAGGCGGACGCCATCCTGTTCGGCTCCGTGGGCGGGCCCAAGTGGGACAGCCTGCCGCAGGAAGTGCGGCCGGAGCGCGGCCTGCTCCGCATCCGCAAGGAGCTGGACCTCTTCGCCAACCTCCGTCCGGCGAAGTGCTTCCCCATGCTGGTGGACGCCTCGCCGCTCAAGCGCTCGGTCGTGGAGGGGACGGACCTGATGGTGATCCGCGAGCTCACCGCCGGCCTCTACTTCGGCGAGCCGCGCGGCCGCGAGGTCCTGCCCGGCGGCGGCGAGAAGGCCATCAACACGATGTCGTACACCACCAAGGAGATCGAGCGTGTGGTGCGCGCCGCGTTCGACGTGGCGATGAAGCGGAAGAAGCGGCTGGCCTCGGTGGACAAGTCCAACGTGCTCATCGTGTCCCAGCTGTGGCGGGACACCGTGAACCGTGTGGCCAAGGACTATCCCCAGGTGGAAGTGGAGCACGTGCTCGTCGACAACTGCGCGATGGCCCTGATCCACAAGCCGACCCACTTCGACACGCTGGTCACCGAGAACACC
>DASTYT010000080.1 GCA_035764725.1 Candidatus Methylomirabilota bacterium
TCTCGCGCGGCGCCGACGGCGCGATGACCGGCTTCCCCTACCCCGAGGCGCTGCGCGCCATCCGCGACGCGTTCGTCGCGGGCCGTCGGGATGATGCTCGGCTCCTCTTCTACCGGTGGCTGCCGCTCATCCGCTACGAGAGCCAGCCCGGCTCCACGCCCGGCACCTCCATCGCGATCCGCAAGGAGATCCTGCGGCGCCGGGGCTGGATCGCCTCGTCCTGCGCGCGCCCGCCCGCCGCCGCCCTCGACGCGGGCACGCTGGACGAGCTGAGTGAGCTCCTCGCCGCCGTCGTCGGCTGAGGGCCCCGCCATGCCACGCGCGACCGTCAACGGCATCGGGCTCTTCTACCAGGATCTGGGCGCGCACGGCGGCGACCCCGTGGTGCTGATCATGGGCTGGGGCGGCGATCACACCGCGTGGGCCTTCCAGATGCCGGCGCTCGCCGAGGGTTACCGCGTGATCGCGCCCGACAATCGCGGCGCGGGGCAGAGCGATCAGCCCGACGCCCCGTACTCCATCACGGGGATGGCCGACGACGTGGCCGCCCTGCTCGCCCACCTCGGCGTGGAGCGCGCACACGTGTGCGGCGCCTCGATGGGCGGCATGATCGCGCAGGAGCTGGCGCTGCGGCACCCCGGGCGCGTGCGGACACTGCAGCTGCACTGCACGCTCGCGCGGCCCGACGCTTACGGGACTCACCTCGTCGAGACCCTGCTCGCGGTGCGCGCCCGGGAGAACCGGGAAGAGTGGGCGCGGGCGATGCTGCCCTGGATCATCTGCCGCAAGACCGTCCACGAGCGCCCGGACTTCGTGCAGCTCATGCTCCAGCGCGCTCTCGACAATCCGTATCCGACGAGTTACACCGGCCTGCGCCGGCAGGCCGAGGCCATCAGGGACCACGACACGCTCGAGCGTCTGGGCGCCATCCGCGTGCCCACGCTGATCACGGTGGGGACCGAGGACATCCTCGTGCCCCCGACCTTCTCGCAGGAGATCCAGGCGCGCATCCCCGGCGCGGCCTTCATGCTCATCCCCGATGCCGGCCACGTCCACTTTCTCGAGCAGCCGCAGGCCTTCAACGACGCGATGCTGGCGTTCCTCTCGAAGCACAGGAGCTAGGTGCGCGCCTACCGGCGCGGGTGGTCAGTCCCAGAGGTAGGAACGCGGGTTGACCGGCTGCCCCTTCACCTGGATCTCGTAGTGAAGGTGGGGTCCCGATGAGCGGCCCGTGTTGCCCGTATGAGCGACGACCTGGCCGCGCTCGACCTTCTGCTCGGCGGCCACGTCCACGCGGGTCAGGTGACCGTAGAGCGTCTTGATGTCGTTGCCGTGATCGATGATCAGGGTGACGCCGTACTCGGGTTGGCTCCCCGCAAAGACCACAGTACCCGCCGCGGGCGCCACGACCGGGGTCCCCCGCGCGGCACCGATGTCCATTCCGCTGTGGGCTTCCAGCGCGTCGTCGGCCCACGGCGAGCTCCGCCGGCCGAACTCCGAGTTCACGGGCCCGCGGACGGGCCAGCGCGACGGGAGCGCCCCCAGCACGCGGCCGGCCTTCTCGACGTAGCGCTCGAGCGTGCGGAGACTCTGCGTCTCCGCGCTCACCACGCTGGCCAGCCGCTCCAGCTCCTCGACGGTGCCGCTGGCCGGATCCTCGGGGATGCTTGCCGGCGCCGCCGACCGTCCCCCGATGGCGGTGCCCCGGCGCTCCTGCCCCGCCTCGGGCCCGAAGGGCGCCCAGATGCGATCGTGGAGCCCACGCCAGTTGTCGACTTCGGCGCGGATCTGCGCCACCCGCTCCTGGAAGGTATCGAAAACGAGGCGCTGCTCGGCGAGGCGGGCCTGGAGGGCAGCGAACTCGGCGCGCTGGCTGCGGAGCGAGGCATAGTCGCGATACCAGGCGCCGCCGGCGATCAGGGCCAGCCCCAGCGCCCCGACGGCGACCGAGAGCATCCAGCGCGGCGCCGAGAAGCGGATCACGCGGGCGCCATCCCCGCGCTCGACGACCACCTTCACCCGCTCGAGGCCTCGTTCGCTCACTGAGTAGGTCTCGTCGCGGGCAACCCCGCCCCGCGGCTACGCGTTTCTAGCATCGGCCTCCGGGGGTGTCAACCCTGAAACGTCCCACGGCCGGCGGCGGCCGGGCGAAGGCCTCGCGCCATCCGCCCGATTTGTTGACAGTTTTGCGACATGCGGAGTATCATCCGCTGGCGAGGTTTTCATGGACGAGTTCTACCGGATCAAGCGCCTCCCCCCCTACGTCTTCGCCATCGTCAACGACCTCAAGGCCAAGGCCCGCGCCCGAGGTGAGGACGTGATCGACCTCGGAATGGGGAATCCAGACCAGGCCACCCCGAAGCACATCGTCGACAAGCTGGTCGAGGCTGCGCGGAACCCCCGCAACCACCGGTACTCGGCCTCGAAGGGGATCACCCGGCTCCGGAAGGCGATCACGACGTGGTACCGCGACCGCTACGACGTCGAGCTGGATCCGGAGACCGAGGCCATCGCGACCATCGGCGCCAAGGAGGGTCTCGCCCACCTCGCGCTGGCCGTGCTCCAGCCGGGAGACGGGGCTCTGGTTCCGAACCCCACCTACCCGATTCACTCGTACTCGGTGGTGATCGCGGACGGCGACCTCCGCTCGGTCCCCCTGGTGCCCGGCGAGGACTTCTTCGCGCGGCTCACGGAGACAGCACGGCTGGCCTGGCCCAAGGCCAAACTCCTGATCCTCTCGTTCCCGCACAACCCGACCACCCTCTGCGTAGACCGGGACTTCTTCGTGAAGGTCGTGGAATTCGCCAGGGAGCACCGGCTCATGGTGGTCCACGACTTTGCCTACGCGGACATCCACTTCGACGGCTACACGCCGCCGTCCTTCCTCCAGGTGCCCGGGGCCAAGGACGTGGGGGTGGAGTTCTTCTCGACGACGAAGTCGTACAATATGGCGGGCTGGCGCCTGGCCTTCTGCTGCGGCAATCGGCAGATGGTCAACGCCCTCGCGCGGATGAAGTCCTACCTCGACTACGGTGTGTTCCAGCCCATCCAGATCGCTGGCATCGTCGCGCTCGAGGGTGACCAGAAGGTCGTGGGCGAGATCAACGAGATGTACCGGAAGCGGCGCGACACGCTCGTCAACGGGCTCAACAAGATCGGCTGGCGGGTGGAGAAGCCCAAGGGAACCATGTTCGTGTGGGCGCCCATTCCCGAGGCCTTCCGCGCCATGGGCTCGCTGGAGTTCTCGAAGATGCTGATCCAGGACTGCAAGGTGGCGGTGTCACCGGGCATCGGTTTCGGCGAGTACGGGGAAGGCTTCGTCCGCTTCGCCCTCGTGGAGAACGAGCAGCGCATCAAGCAGGCGCTCCGCGGCCTCAAGACCCTCGCCGCCCGGTGATCGCGCCCGGGCCGACGAGGACGCGGTGAACGAGATCAAGATCGGCCTGCTCGGCCTGGGCACTGTCGGCGCGGGCGTCGTCCGCATCCTCCAGAGCCACGGCGGCGAGCTCACCGAGCGTGCGGGCTGCCGCCTCGCCATCGCCGCCATCGCGGACCTGGACGTCACCCGCCCGCGCGAGGGCCTCGACATCACGCGGCTGCCGCTCCACGCCGACGCGGGTCGGGTCCTCGATGATCCGGAGATTCGCGTGGTGATCGAGCTGGTGGGCGGGCTCGAGCCGGCGCGCACGTTCATCCTGCGCGCGCTCGCCGCGGGCAAGCACGTGGTCACCGCCAACAAGGCGCTCCTCGCCCACCACGGGCCCGAGCTCTTCGCGGAGGTTCGGCGCAATCGCGTCATGCTGGGGTTCGAGGCGGCGGTGGCCGGCGGCATCCCCCTGATCCGCGCGGTGAAGGATGGCCTCCCCGCCAACCGAATCCTCTCCGCCTTCGGCATCGTCAACGGGACGTGCAACTACATCCTGTCCAAGATGACCGACGAAGGCCTCGACTTCTCGGTGGTGCTCAAGGAAGCGCAGGCGCGCGGCTACGCGGAGGCCGACCCGACCCTCGACATCGAGGGGCTGGACTCGGCGCACAAGCTCCAGATCCTCGCCATGCTCGCCTTCCGCACCGCGGTGGACCTCAAGGACATCTACACCGAGGGCATCACCGGGGTCGCGCAGGAGGATGTGGTCAACGCTCGCGAGCTCGGCTATCGCATCAAGCTCCTCGCCATCGCCAAGGCGGCCGAAGGCACGCTGGAGGCGCGCGTGCACCCGACAATGATCCCGGCGGCCTCGCCGCTGGCCGCGGTCTCGGGCGTGTTCAACGCGGTGTTCATGACCGGCGACAACGTGGGCGACCTCATGTTCTACGGGCGCGGCGCGGGGCAGCTGCCCACCGCCTCCGCGGTGTGGTCCGACGTGCTCGACATCGCCCGGCGCGTCGCCCACGGGCTCCCCGCCCTCGCGGTGGATCTTCCCGGGAACGGCGCCGCCGCCCTGCCCATCCGGCCAATGGACGACATCCGCACCGCCTACTACCTGCGTGTGATGGCGCTCGACCGGCCGGGCACCCTCGCCCAGGTCGCCGGCCATCTCGGCCAGCACGGGATCTCCATCGTCTCGGTGCTGCAGAAGCGGCGCGCGGAGCAGCACGAGGCGGTGCCGATCGTGATGATGACCCACGACGCGCGCGAGCGGGACATGCGCGCCGCGCTCGCCGCCATCGACAAGCTGCCCGTGGTGGCGAGCCCGACCACCATGATCCGCGTCGAAGCCTGAGCGAGCCGGCGCGGATTCCGTCGGGCGGGCGTCTCCTCAAGGTCGCCCTCGGTCTCGCGATCAGCGGGGCCCTCCTCTACTATCTCTTCCGCTACGCCGACGTGCGCGCGATCACCGCGCGTCTGGCCGACACTCGCTGGAGCTTTCTCGCCCTCAGCATGGCCCTGAACCTCTTCTCGCTATGGTGCCGGGCCCATCGGTGGGGCTTCCTCTTCCCGCCTGGCGCGCGGCCGACCCATCTGTTCAACGCCGTCATGATCGGCTACATGGGGAACAATCTTCTGCCGCTGCGTGCGGGCGAGGTCCTCCGCGCCTACGTGGTCGCGCGCCGCGGCGAGAGCTTCTGGACCGTCGTCACCACCATGGTCGTGGAGCGAGTGCTCGACGGTCTCGCCGTCGGGCTGATGCTGGCCGCGGTGTTCTTCCTGGTGCCGGTCCCGCGGGAGCTCGAATGGGCGGCCCTGCTTTTCCTCTCCATCGACGTCGCCCTGATCGCGGCGCTGGGGGCGCTCACGCTCGCTCCCGACCGTGTGCGGCGGCTCGCGGCAGCGCTCACGCATCGGTGGCCCGTGCTGGCCGCACGCGTCTCGCATGTCCTCGACACGCTCGACAGCGGCCTGGCGGGGATCCGCGCCCCCAGCCACATCCCCTCGACGGTCGTCTGGTCCACCCTGATCTGGGTGACCCTCATCGCCACCACCTGGACCTGCCTGCTCGCGTCGCATCTCGACCTGCCCATCCTGGCCGGCCTCACCACCCTGGCCTTCCTGGGCCTCGGGGTAAGTCTCCCGTCGAGCCCCGGCTTCGTGGGAGTAATCCAGCTCGCCTGCTGGGCTGCCCTCCGGCTCTTCGACGTGCCGGAGAACGACGCCCTGTCGTTCTCGATCCTCTTTCATGTCTCCCAGTTCGTGCCGGTCACGCTCTGGGGCCTCGCCCTCCTCCTCGTCGAGCACGTGAGCCTTGCCGAAGCTCGGCGTCCCGACGACAGTCCTCCTTTGTCGACAGGCACTTAGATGGCGCGATCCGTGTAAACGCTCCGCCTCTGGCCCCCGTCGAATCCTTCAGAGCGATGGAGGAGATGCGCAACGGCTGGAGGACGTCCAGGACGAGTGACCTCGGCCGTCTACGCGTGTGGGAAGATCGGGCCGGGACGATCCGGTGGAGCAAACCGATGAGGCGCTGTGTCGAGCGGTGGCGAATCGCGAGCCGGGAGCTTTCGACCTCCTGGTCGAGCGATACCAGGAGCGCGCCTACCGGATCGCCTGGTCCATCGTCCGGGACCGCGAAGACGCCAAGGACTGCGCCCAGGAAGCGTTCCTGCGCCTTCACGAGTCAGCGGGGACCTTCGCCGGGCAGTCGAAGTTCTCGACGTGGTTCTACCGCATCCTCGTCAACTGCTGCCTGGACAACCGCCGTCGGGGACGGGGCTGGCGCCGTCTCCTGGTCTGGCGCGACGCCGCCGATGACGAGCGGGACGACGATCCCATCGAGCGCCATCCCGCCCCCCTGGAGGACCCGGGCACGCACGTGGACGAGGAGCGACAATTGAGCCAGCTCTGGAACGCGGTGGATGGGCTGTCGCCCCGCCAGCGGGCGGTCGTGCTTCTGCAGTGCCGCGAGGGTCTCGCGACCAAGGAGATCGCCGAGGTGCTCGACATGTCGGAGGCCACCGTGCGTGTGCACCTGCACCGCGCGTTCACGACGCTGCGCCGGCGTGTGGGGGGTAAGCGATGATGGCGAGCGAGCATCCGTCCGATCGGCTCGTCCCCTATTTGCGTGGCGAGCTGGCGGCGGCCGAGCGCACCGCGATCGCCGCGCATCTCGAGGGCTGCTCGGCGTGCCGGGCGACCCTCGCCGACTTCGCGGCCCTCGGCGAGCGCCTCGCGCGAGCGCCCGAGCCGGCGCCACCCATTCACTGGGGCGCGTTCCGCGCGGAGCTGCGCGAGGCCCTCGCGCGCCGGACCGGCCAGGCCGCTCGCCCGCGCCGCTGGTCCCTCGGCCCCCTGCCCGCGGCCCTCGCGGCGGGGCTCGCGGTGATCGTGCTCTATCTCGCGATCCCCGGCCAGAACGCTCGGCTGCCCCGGGGCGATCAGGCGCTCGTCGAGGATTCGCTGCTCGCGAGCCAGCTCGATCTGATCAAGGATCTGGACGTCGTGCAACGCTTGGATCTCCTCGAGGACTTCGACGTCATCGGCCGGCTCGACCGGCTCGAGCCCAGCGGCAAGAGCTGAGCATGCGGCCCGCGCGGGGGATGCTGCCGCTCGCACTCATCGTGCTGGCGGCGACGCTGGCGCGGGCGGCCGATCCCGCGCCCCTCGAGGCGGAGATGCTGCGCGACCTCGATGTGGTGGGCAGCCCTACCTACGCGCGCGATCGCGAGCTCGCCCGCAAGCTCCGGCTCGTCGAGCGGATGCGCATGCTGGAGGAGCTCCGGCAGATCGAGGCCGAGGCGCCCCCGCAGCCGGTAGCTCCGACCAATGTTCCGGCGGCGCCTGCCGCACCCAGGGAGGTGAAGTGACATGCTGAGGCGGCCGCTCCTCCTGCTGCTCACCGTCTCGATGCTCGCGCTGACGCCGGCCGCGTGGGCGCAGACGACCGCGCCCGCCGGCGATCCGCCCATCGCCGGCATGGACAAGCTCTCGCCCGACGAGCAGGCACGGGTCCGCCAGAACCTCGAGCGCTGGAAGAACATGACGCCCGAACAGCGCGAGCGCGCGCTGGAGAACTACCGGCACTGGAAGTCGCTCACCCCCGAGGAGCGTCAACAGGCGCGCCAGAACCACGAGCGGCTGCAGCGCATGACGCCCGCGCAGCGCGCCCAGGTCCTCCAGGACTTCCAGCGTTGGAACGATCTGCCCGAGGAGCGGCGGCGCGAGCTCGAGCGGGCTCACGAGCGCTTCCAGAAGCTGCCACCCGAGCGCCAGCAGCAGATCATGGAGCGCCTGCAGCGCTACCAGAGCATGTCGCCCGAGCAGCGGGCGCGCGTGGACCGGAACCTCGAGCGCTGGCGGAGCATGACCCCCGAGGAGCGGCAGAAGGCGCGGGAGGCCTGGCGCGAGCGCCGGCGCGAGCGCAACGAGGATGAGGGGCCCGGCCCGCGCCCCGGCGGTGCCCCGCGCCAGGCCCCACCGCCGAGCCGCCAAGCGAGGTAACCGCCGCCTTTGCTTGGCGAGCCGCAGCCGAAGGCGAGGCGAGCGGATACATGATGCTTTCCCGCGCGGAGCGCGGGGGCGAGCCGCAGCCGAAGGCGAGGCGAGCGGATACATGATGCTTTCCCGCGCGGAGCGCGGGGGCGAGCCGCAGCCGAAGGCGAGGCGAGCGGATATGATAAATTGCTGCCTCTATGGGGCAGCAGTCACAGTTGATCGTGCAGAAATACGGCGGCTCGTCCGTCGCCGACCCGGAGAAGGTCAAGAACGTGGCGCGCCGGGTGGCGGAGTCCGCCCGCCAAGGTCACCGGATGGTCGTGGTCGTCTCCGCGATGGGCAAGACCACCGATGCGCTCGTCGCGCTCGCCGGCGCGATCTCTCCCACCCCCGACCCGCGCGAGCTGGACATGCTGCTCGCCACCGGGGAGCAGGTCACGATCGGCCTGCTCGCCATGGCGCTCCAGTCTCTCGGGCTCGCCGCCTGCTCGTTCACCGGCGCCCAGGTGGGCATGGTGACGGACGACGCCCACACGCGGGCGCGTATCAAGCGCATCACCGCCGAGCGCATCGGCGCCGCCCTGGCCGAGGGCAAGATCGCGGTGGTGGCGGGCTTCCAGGGCATGACGGAGGCGGGTGACATCACCACCCTCGGGCGCGGCGGCTCCGATCTCACCGGGGTAGCGCTGGCCGCCGCGCTGAAGGCCGACGTCTGCGAGATCTTCACCGACGTGGACGGCGTCTACACCGCCGATCCCAACGTCGTCCCCGACGCGCGCAAGCTCGCCCGCATCTCCTACGACGAGATGCTCGAGATGGCCGCGCTGGGGGCCAAGGTGCTCCAGGCACGCTCGGTGGAGTTCGCCAAGAAGTACGGGGTGCCCGTGCACGTCCGCTCCACGTTCAAGCCCGACCCGGGCACGCTCGTCATGAAGGAGGATCAGGGCATGGAAGACGTCGTGGTCACCGGCATCACCCACGATCGAGGACAGGCCAAGCTCTCGATCCTGCGGGTGCCGGACCGGCCGGGCATCGCCTCGCGGGTGTTCGGCTCGCTGGGCTCCCAGAACATCGTGGTGGACATGATCGTGCAGAACATCAGCCGCGACGGCTACACCGACATCTCCTTCACGCTGCCGCGCGCCGACCGGGCGCGGGCAGAGCAGGTGCTGGCCAACGCGGCCCGTGAGGTGGGGGCGGCGGGGGTGGCCACCGACGATCGCGTGGCCAAGGTCTCCATCGTGGGTGTCGGCATGCGCAGCCACGCCGGGGTGGCCGCGCGCATGTTCGACACGCTCTCGAAGGAGGGCGTCAACATCCAGATGATCTCCACCTCCGAGATCGCCGTCTCCTGCGTCATCGAGGACAAGTACACCGAGCTGGCGGTACGCGCCCTTCACGACGCGTTCGAGCTCGGCACGGAGCGAGGTGCCTGACATGGCGAGCATGGCCACCGCGGCGGTCTTCTTCGGTCCTGGCAAGCCCTTCGAGCTGGTGCAGGTCCCCATTCCCGAGGTGGAGCCCGAGGGCGTGCTGATCCGGGTCACCCGCGCCAACATCTGCGGAAGTGATCTCCACTTCTGGAGAGGTGACGCGCCGATCAAGGTGCCGGAGGGCGGCTGGATCTTCGGCCACGAGATGACCGGCACCGTCGCGCGCCTGGGCAGCAAGGTGAAGACGGACTCACTGGGCCGGCCGCTGAAGGAGGGCGACCGGGTCGCCTACACCTACTTCTATCCGTGCGGCCGTTGCCACGCCTGTCTCCACAAGGAGCCTGCGGCCTGCCCCAACAAGATCGAGCGCCCGGTGGGGCCCGCGGTCTTCCCGCACCTGCACGGCGCCTTCGCCGACCACTACTACCTCCGTCCCGGCGGCCACCTCTTCAAGGTGCCCGATGCGCTGTCCGACGACGTGGTCGCGCCGGTCAACTGTGCGCTCGCCCAGGTGCTGTACGGTCTCTGGGTCGCGGGCGTGCGCATGGGCGACCGCGTGCTCATCCAGGGCGCGGGCGGGCTCGGTGTGCAGGCCGCCGCGGTGGCCAAGGACATGGGCGCCTCCACGGTGATCGTGACGGACCAGATCCCCGGCCGGCTCGAGCTGGCCCGCGCGTTTGGCGCCGATCACACCCTCAACGTCAAGGAGGTCCCGGAGCGGCGCGATCGCGTGAAGCAGGTGCGCCAGTGGACGGACGGCGTGGGCGTGGACGTGGCCTGCGACTTCGTGGGCTTCCCCGCGGTGATCCCCGAGGGCATCGAGATGACGCGCTCCGGTGGCACCTACCTCGAGATCGGCACGATCAGCCGCGGGGCGAAGCTCGAGCTCGAGCCCTCGCTGCTCGTGTGGGGCTCGAAGAAGATCCAGGGCGTGATCCAGTACGATCCGTGGGTGATCCCGCGGGCGCTGGACTTCCTCATGCGGACGCGTACGCGGTTCCCGTGGGACCGCATCATCTCCCACAAATTCGCGCTCGCGCAGATCAACGAGGCGTTTGCCGCCTCGGAGTGGCACGGCAAGGACAGCCACACCATCACGCGCGCGGCCCTCACGCCCTGACGCGCGGCGGGGCCGGCGGCCGTCGCGTCAGCGGATCGCGGCGGCCTTGACCTGGCGGTAGTCGGTCACGCCCTGCAGGACCTTGAGGATACCGTCCTGCACCAGCGTCGTCATCCCTTCCTGCTTGGCGCGGGCGAGGATCCGCGGCACGCGGGCGCCCTTCTGGATGCGTCGCTTGATCGCGTCGGTGGCGAGCAGGAGCTCGTGGATGGCGATGCGGCCGCGGTAGCCCTTGCCGTCGCAGTGCTCGCAGCCACGGCTCTCGGAGAGCTCGAGGCCGTCGCCGTAACGATAGCCCTGGACCTCCAGCTCCTCCGGCCCGAACGCCTCGGCCATCTCGTCCCAGTCGCGACGTGACGGATGGTGCGGGCGCCGGCAGTCCGGGCACAGGCGCTTCACGAGGCGCTGGGCGAGCACGCCCAGCAGCGCGTCGGCAAAGTTGAAGGGGTTGATCCCGAGGTCGAGCAGGCGCACCACCGTCTCGACCGCGCTGTTCGTGTGCAGCGTGCTGAGCACGAGATGCCCGGTGAGCGACGCCTCCACCGCGAGGCCGGCCGTCTCCGCGTCCCGCATCTCGCCCACCATGATCACGTCGGGATCGGCGCGCAGCAGCGCGCGCAGCGCGGCCGCGAACGTGTAGCCGATCTTGGGGCGCACCTGCACCTGCCGCAGGCCGTCCTGGCTGATCTCGACGGGATCCTCGGCGGTCCAGATCTTCCGGACGCCGGTGTTGAGATGGGCCAGCATGGCGTGGAGTGAGGTGGTCTTCCCCGCCCCCGTCGGCCCCACGCACAGGATGAGGCCGTAGGGCTTCTCGGCGATGGCCTTGAGGACATGGAGGTTGCGATCACTCAGACCGAGGTGGTCGATCGAGAGTACCCCGGTGTGGCCCAGGAGCCGAAGGACCACGTCCTCGTTCCCGCCGACCGTGGGCACCGTCGCCACCCGCAGCTCGATCTCCCCTTGGCCGGCGGTGCGCAACCGGATCTTCCCGTCCTGCGGTCGGCGGCGCTCCGCGAGGTCAAGGCCGGCCATGACCTTGAATCGCGCCACCAGGGGATGGCGCAGCGGGGGCGGGATGTGCTGGTAGTCGACGCAGGTCCCGTCCACGCGGAAGCGGATGACCGTCTTCCGCGACGAGCCGCGCGGCTCCAGGTGGATGTCGGAGGCGCGCGCGCGGTGGGCGTCGAGGACCACCTGATTAGCCAGGCGCACCACCATGCTGTCGTTCTCGGAGATCTCGGCGGTGACGATCTCGTGCACGTCCTCCACCACGGGCTCCGTGCCCACCTCGCCGAGGATTTCGTGCACGGACCGCTCGGCGCGGTGCGGGCCGCCTGCCATCTCGTCGAGCGCGCGCAGGATGCGCTCCCGCATCGCGACGACGAGGGTGACCTTCGCCGGCTGGAGCAGGGCCTCGATGGCATCGATCCTCAGCACGTCGTGCGGATCGTCCACTGCCACGGTGACGACGTCGTCCACGCGCTTGATGGGCAGCCACCGGGCGGCCCGCAGCCGAGCGCGCTGCAGGCCGGCGAGCAGCTCGGGCTTCACGGCGGGCCGTCCATCGAGGGAGACGTACGGGCAGCGGTAGTAGAGGGAGAGGGCGGCGGCGAGATCCGCCTCGCGGATGCCGTGATGCTCGAGGAGCACCGACTCGGCGCTCACCTGCCGGCGCCGGGCCTCGTTCAGCGCCTCGCCGAGCTGGCCGCGCGTCAGGTGCCGCTGGGCGATCAGGTAGTCGAACTTGCCCATGCGGATCTGGCGCCCGCCGGGCCTCGGCGGCGTCTCGGCGCCGCGTGGGGCGGCCTCGGCGGGCTCGCTCCCGGAGGGGCGGGTGATCGCTGTCGCGCGAGCCGCCCCACGGGCGGACGGCGCCCGGTTCGCGCGCTGGAAGTCACCGACCGTCTCGATCCGGCAGAGGGTGGCGTCGCGAAACTGAATGGGCTGACCCAGCTGCTCCCAGACTTGCTGATCCCCCGCGGTCGGCAGATCGAGCCACGTCACATCCTCACGGCGGATCAGCGCCATGCCGGCCGGGACCCCTTCGATCGCGGCCCAGGCCGAGGTGCCCGGACGAGCCCGCGCCGCGTCGAGGAAGCGATCCACCATCGGGCTGCGCAACACGTCGCACCGGAGCACGAGGAGGTCGCCGCCGAGGTCGGCGCCGAGCCGGGCGAGGATCGCCCCGTCCGACTCGCCGGCGGGAACGCGGAGGTAGTCGAGCGCGACACCCCACCGCTCCCCGGTCCCGAACACGCGCTCGAACTGCTCGGCGTGCGAACCCAGCACCACGAGCGCGGACGAGATGCCGGCGGCGCGGAGTGAATCCAGCGTGTGCTCGGCCAGCGGCCGGCCGGCGACGGTGAGGAGCGCGGCGCAGCGCTCCTGGGTGATGGCGCGCAGCCCGTCGGGATCGCCGTGCGCGAGGAGCACCGTGTGGAGCGTGCCCGGCTCGACGTTGCCGTACGCAGACCCGGGGCGTGCGCTTGCCGAAGGGTTGGATTCGGACGTGGACTTGCCGGTCTCGGTCGGGACGGGTCGATACATGTCTACGGGATACCGAGCAAACCGGGTGCCACGCCCCGCGCTCGGGGAGCGCGCCACAACTAGCTGGAATATTCGAGCACGCCGTCGCGCGCGGCGGGCGGCCTGCTCCCGGAGCCCACGGGATTGGAGGGATTCCTCCTCGCGGGAAGGGAGGGGACACACGGCGAAGAATTTGCGCCTTCGGACAAGTGAGCGCGATCAGCGAGCGACGACGAGCCGGCGGGCAGCACGCGCTCGCGGGTCTGGAGGCCGACGCCGCGCGAGCTGATGTGGCGGACCTCGGCGACCGTCGCGATGGACGCCCCGCTGGCGCCCACGATCTCGATGCGATAGCAGTCGCCCACCTTCAGCGCGGTGGTCGGCGCCGAGACGAAACAGAGCCCGTGATCGCTCACGTCCACGGTACGGCCGACGAGAAGGCCCCCGTCGGTCCAGACCTGGCCCGGCCACGAGGCGGGCAGCCGCAGGTTGCGCCGGCGTTCGTCCATGGCGCGCCTCCCCGCCCCGACTTCAACATGGACGGTCCCCCCTGCACAAGACCTCACCCCGCAGCTGGAGTATGCTCCCTGCCGAGGAGGACTCCATGAACGTCGGATTCATCGGGCTGGGGCTGATGGGCGGAAGCATGGCGCTGAACCTTCAGGCCGCGGGGCATGGCCTCTGCGTCCACGACCTCCGGCGCGAAAGCGCCGCCCCGCACCTCGCCAAGGGCGCAGTATGGAAGGACTCGCCGCGCGCGCTCGCCGAGGCGTGCGACGTGGTCTTCACCTCGCTCCCCGGGCCGCCCGAGGTGAGCGCGGTGGCCGCGGGCGCCGACGGGCTCATCCACGGCATGCGGCGCGGCGGCGCGCTGTTCGATCTGTCGACCAACTCGCCCTCCGTGATCCGACGGCTCCACGCGCAATTCAAGGAGCGCGGCGTGGAGGTGCTCGACGCGCCGGTGAGCGGCGGGCCGTCCGGCGCCAAGTCACGCAAGCTCGCCATCTGGGTGGGCGGCGACAAGGGGACCTTCGACACGCATCACGCCCTCCTCGAGGCCATGGGGGATCAACCCTACTACGTAGGCCCCATCGGCGCCGGCGCGGTGGCCAAGCTGGTCCACAACTGTGCGAGCTTCACCATCCGCGCGGCGCTGGCCGAGGTGTTCTGCATGGGCGTGAAGGCGGGTGTGGCCCCCGAGCTCCTGTGGCAGGCGGTGCGACAGGGCGCGAGCGGGCGGGCGCGCACGTTCGACCGGCTCGCGGACAAGTTCCTGCCCGGCAGCTTCGACCCGCCGTCGTTCGCCCTCAAGCTCGGCCACAAGGACGTCTCGCTCGCCACCGAGCTGGGACGCGAGGTCGGCGTGCCGATGCGGCTCGCCAATCTCGCGCTGGCGGAGATGACGGAGGCGATGAACCGGGGCTGGGCCGACCGCGACTCGAGCGTCTACATGCTGCTCGAGGAGGAGCGCGCGGGCGTGAAGATCTCGGTGCCGGCGGACGCCCTGCGCAAGATCGTGGAGCGCGACGGGGCGTGACGGGCTTCCCGCCGCTTCCCCTCACCACCGCCGCGGAGCTCGTCGACGTGGACGCGGCGGCCCGCGCGGCCGCCCGCCGCGCCGCGCGCGAGGGCCCCATCATGCGCGCGGTCCTCGAGCTCTTCGCCGACCACGGCGGGCCGGTGCCCGTCGCCGCGGTCGCCGCGGCCACCGGGCTCGCCGTGGACGCGGCGGCGCTCGCTCTCCAGGACCTCAGCGACGACGATCTCCTCGTGCTCCGCGAGGAGACGGTAGAGCTCGCCTATCCGTTCAGCACGGCGCCCACGAGCTTCGTCGCTCGCCTCCTCGACGGCCGCGAGCGCTTCATCTGCTGCGCGATCGACGCGCTGGGCCTGGCGCCCATGCTGGGCGCGCCAGTAGTCGTGACGTCCGCCTGTCATCACTCGGGCGCCCCGCTTCGCTTCGCGGTGACGCCCGAGGGCCCGGCGCCCGAGGCCGCCCCGCTCATGGTGTGGGCCACCCGATCGGGCGGCGACGACGAGCGGGCCTGCACCGGGCTCTGAACCAAGCTCAACTTCTTCCGGTCGGAAGACGATCTCCGCAGATGGTGGACACGGAATCCCGGCGAGCCGGGGGCCGGGATGACGCTCGCCGAGGGCTTCCTGCTCGGGCGCCGCATCTTCGGCGGACTGCTCCGCGGCTACCAGGGTAGGATGGCGGGCTCATAGGGCTCGATCCGCTCCTTCACCGCCAAAAGAGGCTCGATGCCGTAGAGGCGGCGGGCGTTCTCGCCGAGCATCTTCCGCTGCGCCGCCTCGGGCACGCCGAGCTGCGCCATGTGGTGGAGTCCGTCCCAGGCGTCCTCGGCGTCGTGGTGCGGGTAGTCGGAGGACCAGATCGCGATGTCCTGGAACTCGTCCCATAGCCGGTACACGAGCGTCTCGTCGGACTCGAAGCCGATGAAGCAGCGGGCGTGGAACGCCTCCACGGGGTCGCGGAGCGGCCGGTTCCCGCGCTGGAACGCGAAGAGGTTGGAGAAGTTCGAGGCGCGCGCGAGGATGAGGGGCAGCCAGGACGCGTTGGACTCCAGCACCGCGGCCTTGAGGCGGGGGAACTTCTCGAGCCATCCCGTCTGCATGACCACGGTCACCCAGGTCATCGCCTCCATCACGAAGCCGAGCGTCTCGGAGGCGTCGATCGCCGGGTCCATGGCTGCGGTGATGTTCGACACGAACTGGCCGGGCGAGTAGACCACCGCCTCGTCCGTGAACAGGAGCCCCTGCCCCGAGTGGCCACGCGCCTGCGCCATGCGCTGCCCCCAGTCCGCGGTCAGCGCCTCACGAGACGGGAACGTGTGCATGGCCAGCACCACGTCCAGGTCCTCGAATTCGCGCCACAGGGGATCGAACTCGGGCAGGGTCGGATAGCGCCCGTTCCAGAAGCACGGACGCACCGCCGCCGCCTTGAAGCCGAGCTTCGCCACGCGGCGCAGCTCGGCGACGGATGCCTCGATGCTCTGCAGCGGCAGCACCGCGCAGGGGTAGAGCCGGGCGCGGTCGGCGGCGCAGTAGTCGTGCACCCAGTCGTTATAGGCCCGGGCGAGGATCGCTGCCGCGCCGGTATCCCGCAGGAGGGCCAGCCGGACGAACCACGTGGGGAACAGCATCACCTGATCCGTCCCGAGCGCATCCATGTCGCGGAGGCGCGCTTGGGGATCGCGGCAGCCGAGGAGGCGGCCGAACCGGGCCTTCCACTCCTCGGTCCCCGGGGTCAGCCGGCCCACTTCCTTCTTGTCCCAGCGGGCCCACCCCACCTCGGCGGCGTTCGAGCGCTCCCGCGCCGCCGGCACGATGCGCCCGTTGATCATGAGGAGATCGCTGTCGGTGTGGAAGCAGAACTGCGTCTTCACCCAGGCGCGCTCCTTGGCCGGCACGTACTCGTCCCAGACCGCGGGCGGCTCCACCACATGGCTGTCGCAGTCGAACACCGGGAAGGTCTTCGTCGTCGGGCCCACGGCGGCGTCCTCCTTGGCGGTTTTCACTATGTGAAGTATCCTTCTGGCGGCCGGATTATGGAGACCGGCGCCGCCCATGTCAATCAAGCCCGCCTACATGACCGCGACGCTGGCCAAGGGGCTCGACGTGCTCGAGGCTCTCTCCGACGTGGAGGATACCGGGCTCACCGAGCTCGCGCGGCGGCAGGGCGTGTCCAGTCCCACCCTCTTCCGCATCCTCGCCACTCTCGCCGCCCACGGCTATGTGGCGAAGTCGCCGGGCGGCCGCTATCGCCTCACCCTCAAGACGTGGGAGATCGGCGCCAAGGCGGTGCGGCGGCTCCCGCTGCGCGACCTCGCGCGGCCGCTCATGGAGCGCATGACGGCGGAGACGGGTGAGACCGTGCATCTCTCCGTGCCGCGCGGGGCCGCCATCGTCGTCATCGACAAGGTGGACAGCCCCCACCCGGTGCGCGTGGACACCTTCGTGGGCCTGAGCGCGCCGGCCCACTGCTCGGCCACCGGCAAGGCGCTGCTCGCCGTGCAGCCGCCGGCGGCTCTCGAGAAGCTCCTTCCCCTTCGGCTGCCCCGGTACACCGACGCCACCATGACCGATCGCGCCGCGCTGCTGCGCGAGCTCGCCCAGGTGCGCCGAGCGGGCTGGGCGCGGAATCGCGAGGAGTGGCGGCCCGGCGTCTGCGCGGCGGCGGTGGTGGTCCGGGATGCTGCCGGCGAGCCGGTCGCGTCGCTGAGCGTCACCGTGCCGACGTCGCGCTTCACGAGCGAGGCGGTGCGCGAGCGCCTCGTTCCCGCGCTCAAGCGCTACGGCCGCGCGATCGAGGCCCAGCTGGCGCGGACGGGCCGGTGATGCGCGACCCGACCGGCCTGTCGCGCTTCTCGCTCGGGGGCCGGGTCGTGCTGATCACGGGCGCCCGCGGCGGGCTCGGCCTCGCGATGGCCCGCGGCATGGCCGCCGCCGGCGCGCGTGTCGGCATCAACGGCCGCGACGCGCGGCTGGCCGAGGAGGCCGCGGCAACCATCCCCGACGCGTTCGCGGCACCCTTCGACGTCACCGACCTCGGCGCGGCCGCGGCGGGCATCGAGCGCGTCCTCGCGCGGTATGGTCGGCTCGATTGCCTCGTCAACAACGCCGCGCTCCGGGACCGGCGCGCCCTTCACGACATCGCCGCCGGCGACCTGCGCCGACTCCTCGAGACCAACCTCGTGGGCGCGTACGAGCTGTCGCGCCTGGCCGCCCGGCACATGGAGGGCAACGGCGGCGGGCGCCTCATCTTCATCACGTCGATGGTCGGTCCGCAGTCCTTCCAGGGCGATCCCGCGTACACCGCCTCCAAGGGCGGGGTGACGGCATTGATGCGCGCCCTCGCGGTCGAGCTGGGCCCGAAGGGGATCACCGCCAACGCGATCGCGCCGGGCTTCTTCCTCACCGAGGTCAACGCCGGATTCTTCAGCGGTCCGCAGGCGGCGGAGGTAGGCCGGCGCATTCCGCTCCGGCGCTGGGGCCGGCCCGACGAGCTCGTCGGCGCCGCCATCTTCCTCGCCTCGGAGGCCGCGTCGTACGTCAACGGTCACGTCCTGACGGTGGACGCGGGTCTGTCGATCGCGCTGTAGGCCGGGGTACGGGCACGGATACACGTCGGTGTATCCGTGCCGACACTCTAGTCGGCAGCCTGCCCGCATGGCAGCGTGACGCCATGCTCTACTCGCGCTCGCAACTCTCGCTGCTCCTGCTCGTCGGCCTCGCGCTCCTGGGCGGGCTCGTCGTGCGCGAATGGCGCGCGGGCTTCCCCGAGGCGGCGGCGCGCGTGGAGGGCTTCGACCGCGACGAGACGCCCACCGTGCCGGGTCCGGTGCCTCTGGGCTCGCCACGTCCGTCCCGCCCCGCGCCATCGCCGCTGACGCGGCCGATGCCGGGCCCGCGCCCTGACTCGATCGCGCATGTGGAGTCGGTGGCGGACCCGCGCCCTCTCGATCTCAACACCGCGACAGCGGAGCAGATCGCGCGACTTCCCGGCGTGGGCCCCGGGCTCGCCCGCCGCATCGTGGAGGAGCGTCAGCGGCGGGGCCGCTTCGACGGACCGGAAGGACTGCGCTCGGTGCTGGGCGTCGGGCCGCGCAAGCTCGCCGCCCTGCGCGATCTCGTCACGGCTGCGCCCTAGCGTGGAGCGCCGCCCGTGCCGCCGCCCACGCTGGCTTCGGTCCCGCCCGTGCTCCGGGCGCCGCTGGTACCGCTGGCGCTGGCCTGGGGGGCGGGCATCGCGGCCGGCAGCACGCTGGCATCGTCGCCGCGGGCTCTGATCGTCGCCGGCGCCCTGCTGCTCCTCGGCACCGCGCTCGCGCTCGTACGTGCGCGCGATGGGCTCGCCGTCGCGCTCGTCCTGAGCGCGATCGCGATGCTGGGCGCCCTACGCGCACGCGAGCTGCCGCCGCCTCACGACGACCTGACGGCCACGGTTGCCGACGGTCCGGTCTCGGTGGAGGCACGACTCGTCGAGGAGCCTCGGCGCTGGGCGCCGGACCGGACACGCGTGGTCCTGGACGTGGAGGCCGTGGTGGCCGACGACGAGCGGCGTCCGGCCTCGGGCCGGGTGCTGGTCACGATCTACGGCGAGGCGCCGCCCCTGGGCGAGGGACAGCGCATCGCCGCCGAGCTGCGGCTCCACCAGGCGGTGGGCTTCCGCAATCCGGGTGGCTTCGACTATCCCGCCCAGCTCCGGCGCGAGGGCATCGCGCTCGTCGGCAGTGGACGCGGCGACCGCATTCGCCCCCTCACCGTGGACGCGCCGCCGTGGCCCGCGCGCGTGAAGCGCTGGGCGGTGGCACGCCTCAACGCCGAGCTGCCCGAGGCCTCGGCGGCGCTACTGGCCGGCCTGCTCCTCGGCGAGCGCACCGCGCTGCCCCGCGAAACCGACGACGCATTCCGCCGCG
>DASTYT010000081.1 GCA_035764725.1 Candidatus Methylomirabilota bacterium
CTGGTCGCGCTGGTGTCGCTGCTCGTGCAGGTCTACTCGCTGGGCTACCTGGATGCGGAGCCGCGTCCCGCGCTGGGCCGGTACTACACCTACCAGTCGCTGTTCGCGTTCTCGATGATGGGCCTGGTGCTCGCGCCGGGCTTCCTCCAGCTCTTCATCTTCTGGGAGCTGGTCGGCCTCTGCTCCTACCTCCTCATCGGCTACTGGTACCAGCGCCCGGAGGCGGCGCGCGCGGCGGTGAAGGCCTTCTGGATCACCAAGGCCGGCGACGTGGGGCTCCTCGTCGGCATCGTGCTCCTCTGGTATCGAGCCGGCACCTTCGACTTCCTCGAGCTCTACGACCTCGTGCGCGCCGGCCAGCTCCCGGTGGCCGGCCTCGCCGGCGTGACCTTCTGCCTCTATCTCGGCGCCATGGGCAAGTCCGCGCAGTTCCCGCTGCACGTCTGGCTGCCCGACGCGATGGAGGGCCCGACGCCCGTCTCCGCGCTGATCCATGCCGCCACCATGGTGACGGCGGGCGTGTACCTCCTCCGCCGCACGATCTGGCTCTTCGCGCTCACGCCGGACGTCCTCCACCTCATCGGGTGGATCGGCGCGTTCACCGCGCTGCTCGCCGCGGTGCTCGCCTGCGTGCAGTCCGACATCAAGCGCGTGCTCGCCTACTCCACGGTGTCCCAGCTCGGCTACATGATGACGGCGATGGGGGCGGGGTTTGCCGCCGCGGGGTTCCTCCATCTCCTCACCCACGGCATCTTCAAGGCGCTGCTCTTCCTCGGCGCCGGCGCGGTGATCCACGCCGTCGGGAGCAACGATATCTACCACATGGGCGGGCTCCGGCGGCTCATGCCCCAGACGGTGATCGTGTTCCTGGTCGGCACCCTCTCCCTCGCGGGCATCCCGCTCTTCGGCGGCTTCTACTCGAAAGAAGAGATCCTGGGGTCGGTATGGAGCGGCGGCCTCGCCGGGCCGTTCTGGATGCTCGTGGCCGCGGCCTTCCTCACCGCGTTCTACATGTTCCGGGTGGTGTTCATCGCCTTCTGGGGCGAGCACCGCGGCGTGCACGGCGCCCACGGGGTCGGCCACCATCTCCACGACGCGCCGCCGGCAATGACGATTCCCCTCTGGATCCTCGCCGTGATGTCGGTGGGCATCGGCATCTTCTTCCTGCGTCATCACGCGGAGCCGGAGTTCACCGCGCCCGCCTGGCTCACCCCGCTCGCGGTGGGCGTCGCCGTCGCGGGTATCTTCCTCGCCTGGCTGACGTACCAGGTGCGCGCGATCAGCGCGGACCTGCTCGCCCGGATCTTCGCCCCGATCCGCCGCGCCGCCCTCGCGCGGTTCTGGCTGGACGACCTCTTCGCGGGGCTCTACCGGCACGCGCTCCTGGGCTTCTCGCGTCTCATCGGGTGGATCGACCGCTACCTGGTGGACGGGATCGTGAACCTGCTCTCCGCGTGGACGCTCATCTGGGGCGACCGGCTGCGCCGCATCCAGTCGGGGCTACCCCAGGACTACGTCTATGGGCTGGCCGTCGGGCTGCTGCTCCTCCTCATCTGGGTGCAGTGGCCGCGATGATCGCTCTCCCCAACCTCTCCCTGATCACGTGGATGCCCTTCATCGGGGCGATCCTCATCATGTTCGGCGCCCGGCACAACCCCTTCCTCGTGCGGCTGATCGCGGTGGTGACCACCGGCATCTCGCTCGTGCTCTCCCTCCGCATCTTCTGGCTCTACGACCGCGAGGCCGCCGGCTATCAGTTCTACGAGGAGCTGTCGCTCGTGCCGCCGCTCGGCATCACCTATCAGCTCGGCGTGGACGGCATGAGCCTCCTCATGGTGCTCCTCACCTCCATCATCATCTTCGCGGGGGTGTGGGCGTCGTGGACGATGAAGGAGCGCAGCCAGGAGTTCTACGCGCTCCTCCTCATCCTGGTGAGCGGCGTGTACGGCGTCTTCGTGTCCCTCGACCTGTTCGTCCTGTTCCTCTTCTACGAGATCGCGGTGCTGCCGATGTACCTCCTCATCGGCATCTGGGGCTCCTCCGGCGAGGTGCGCCCGCAGGGCATCTTCGCCTGGGCGTTCCGGCGCACCGGGGTGGGGACGAAGGAATACGCGGCGATGAAGCTGACCCTCTACCTCCTCTTCGGGTCGGCCTTCATCCTCGTCGGCATCCTCGCCCTCTACGTTTCCGCGGACTCGTCCTCCTTCTCCCTGCTGGAGCTCGAGCAGGTGCGCTTTTCGCCGCAGCTGCAGTCGTGGGTGTTCCTGGCCTTCTACGTGGGCTTCGGCATCCTCGCCGGCATCTGGCCGCTCCACACGTGGTCGCCCGACGGCCACGCGTCGGCGCCCACCGCCGTCTCGATGCTGCACGCCGGGGTGCTCATGAAGCTCGGTGCCTACGGCGTGGTGCGCCTGGGCATGGGCCTGCTCCCCGACGGCACGCATCAGTGGATGTGGCTGGTCGGGACGATCGCGTGCGTGAACATCGTCTACGGCGCGCTGTCTGCCATGGCCCAGGTGGATCTCAAGTACGTCATCGCCTACTCGTCGGTCTCCCACATGGGCGTGGTGATGCTCGGCGCCGCCACCCTCACCGAGAGCGGCCTCAACGGCTCGGTGTTCCAGATGTTCGCCCACGGGATCATGACCGGCCTCTTCTTCGCCCTCGTCGGCCTGGTCTACGAGAAGGCGCACTCGCGCGAGATCTTCCGCATGGGCGGCTTCGGCAGCATGATGCCCGGGATCGCCACCGCCTTCACGATCGGCGGCCTGTCCTCGCTGGGCCTGCCGGCGACGGCCGGCTTCGTGGCGGAGTTCCTCACCTTCCTCGGGGCCTGGCAGTCGCGCTTTCCGTGGTGGCTCTTCCCCGGGGTGATCGGCGCGTTCCTCACGTCGATCTACGTGCTCCGGGTGACCAAGCAGATCTTCTGGGGTCCGCCCTCGACCGATCCTCACTTCCACGGTCTGCCCGACGCGCGGGGCCCGGAGTGGGCGGCGCTAATCATCCTGGTGTTCGTGCTGATCCTGTTCGGGGTCGCTCCGGGCATCGCCATCAACCCCGTCGACACCGCCACGGTGCCCCTCCTCACGCGACTGGGGGTGCTGCCATGAGGGCGTTCAGCCTCGAAGCCGGCCTGCTCGTCCTGATGCTGATCGTCTTCGTGGGCGGCATCTTCGGCCGCCGCGACGATTCCCGCCGCGTGGGCGTGGTCTCCGTGCTGGGTCTGGTCGCGCTCTTCTACTGGTCGCTGCGGCTCGGCCCCGGCGCCTCGTACTGGGGCGGGGCCTACGTGGTCGACGACCTGGCGTTGTTCGCCAAGCGGCTGTTCCTGGGCGCGACGGTGATCGGGATCCTGGGCTCGCTGACCCTACGGGCGCCCGCCTTCGCCCGGCGCGCGACCGAGTACTACCTGATCATGCTGTCCTCGCTGCTCGGCATGCTGGTGCTCGCCTCCGCGCGAGACCTCATCCTGCTCTTCGTGGCGTTCGAGCTGATGTCGATCCCGCTCTACGCGCTGACGGGATTCCAGAAGCGGGACGGCGCGGCGGTGGAAGCCGCACTCAAGTTCTTCCTCGTGGGCACGGTCTCGTCCGCCCTCATCGCCTACGGCCTCTCCTTCGTCTACGGCGTCACGCGCACGACGCTGATCTCCGGCATCGGGCCGGGGCTGGCCGGTGGCTCGCCCCTCCTCATCCTGGGCCTTGTCATCACGCTCGCCGGGCTCGGGTTCAAGATCGCCGCGTTTCCCTTCCACATGTGGGTGCCCGACACGTACGAGGCGGCCAACGCGCCGTTCGTGGCGTGGCTCTCGGTGGCGCCGAAGGCCGCCGGCTTCGTCGTGATCTTCCGGCTCTACCTGGAGGGCGTCGGCGACAACGTCGTCCTGTGGGTGCCGATGGCGACGGGGCTGGCCGCGGTCACCATCGTGGCCGGCAACCTCATGGCGATCCCGCAGCAGAACATCAAGCGCCTGCTCGCCTATTCCGGCATCGCCCACATCGGTTACATGCTGACCGGCCTCGCCGCCGTGTCGGCGAGCGGCGTGGCGATGATGCTCTTCTACCTGGTGGCGTACCTCTTCGGCAACATGGGGGCCTTCCTGGTCGTGGAGGCGGTGTCGCAGGCGGAGGGCTCCGACAACATCACGGCCTACCGCGGCCTCGCGCAGCGCTCGCCCGTGCTCGCCCTCGCCATGCTGCTGTTCCTCCTGTCACTGGGCGGGATCCCGTTCGTCGCCGGGTTTTGGGCCAAGCTCTATGTGTTCTGGGCGGCGGCGGAGAAGGGGCTGTATCTGTTGGTGCTCCTGGGCGCGGTGCTCACGGTGGTCGCGCTCTTCTATTACCTCTTGGTGGCCAAGCGGATGTACATCGATGCCCCCGCGCGCCCGGGACCCATCGCCGTGCCCCCCCTGCTCGCCCTCGGCATTCTCATATGCGGAGTGGGCGTGGTGGCCATGGGCGTCTATCCCAAGCCGTTCGTTCTCACCGCCCTCCGGGTCGCTGCCGCGATATTCTGAGGTCCATGAAGTCCGGCCCTGGAGGGACAGCGACGGCGCTGCTGCTGGTGGTGTGCGTGGCGCTGGGTGCCACCCTCGCATGGGCGCAGGCCGACACCACGCGCTATCCGGTGGACGATCCCGCCGACGTCAAGGCGGGCGCCTTCTTCCTCGAGTACAACGGGCTCGTCGTGCCGAACCCGTCGTTCGAAGCCGAGGAAGCGCGCGTCATGGGCGGGACCGAGCGTCAGGCCGAGTTCGCCACCGCGGCGAGCGCGATGGAAACCAATCTGCTGGGCCGTGAGCTGATGCGCGGGCTGGACGCGGTGCGGAGCGCCACGATCTCGATCCGTGTGCTGCGGGCGATTTTCCGCGAGGACGAAGCGTTCTACCAGCAGGTCGGCGCCGCCCGCCACGTGGTGCGCATGCGGGACGGCAGCGAGCGCAGCCTGCCGCTCATCAATGCCTGGCGGCTGCAGCGCGGCCTCGCGCGGGTGGCCGCGCGCGAGCTGTCGAACCGAGGGGGCGCCGCGCAGCTCGCCGGCGACTATGTCGCGCAGGCGGGGGGCTCGGGCTGTCCGATGGAGACGGGGCCGGTGCAAGTGGTGCAGCAGGGCCGCGCGGTGGAGGTCGTGCGTGACGGCCGGCTCCTCGCCGCGGGCGTCGTCGGCGAGTCCGAGGTCGCCGCCATCGCCAACGAGCAGCGCTTCGCCACCATCACCAAGGGGCAGGACGGCGCCCGCATCGAGGCTCCGGATCGGGCCTCGGAGATCTATCTCGGCGGGTTCGGCACCGGGGACATCGCGCTGTCCGGGACCAATTTCAAGACCTGCACCCTGACCCTCGCGCGCGCGCGCTGACCTTCACGCGCCTCAGGCGTCGAGGCGCCGCGCGAGCCGATACTGCAGGTAGACGAGCGCGGCGAACCCGCCGGCCGCCGCCAGGCTCGCGAGCCAGGGGCTGTCGGTGAGCGCGCGGACCCACGACACATGGCGCCCGAGGGCCCAGCCCGCCAGGCCCGTCGCCGCGGCCCACACCACCGCGCCCGCGCAGTTCGCACGGAGGAAACGGCCCCACGGCATGAGCGCGGCGCCCGCCACCAGGGCCCCGAACACGCGGAGGCCCGGAATGAACCGCCCCACGAAGATCGTGAGGGCACCGTGGCGCGCGAAGAAGTGCTTGGTGCGCTCGAGCGCGCGGCTCGCCGCGGGCCAGCGCTGTCCCAGGCGCTCGAGCAGCGGCCGGCCGCCGCGCCGTCCCGCCCAGTAGCCGAGATTGTCGCCGAGGACCGGGTCGATGGCGGCGAGCAGGATGAGCAGAAGAGCGCGCTATCGCCCGGCACCGGCAGGCCCGCGTTCTCGAGGAGCGGGCCCACGAGGACCATCACGTAGCCTCAGTCGATCAGCAGGTCCCCCAAGTGGCTCATTCCTTCCGCACGACCCAGATTTCCTCCGAGGGCCAGCGCCGCGCCCACTCGAGCGTGACGAAGGTGAAGCGGCCGGGTGATCCCTCGGCCGGCGCCTGCAGCTCGGCCAGGCGCTCGATCGTGAAGCCCGAAGTCCGGAAGAGGCGAATCCACTCGCCGTGGGGCAGATCGAACTCCACCGAGCCGTCGTCGGACCACTCGACGCGATGCAGGCCGAAGGCCGCGCGCACGAGCCGTTCGCCGGCCTGCTGCCCGTCGTCGGGCGTCGTGAGCAGGCGCAGGAGCCCATTCTTGAGGAAGACGAGCAGCCCGCCGGGGCGCAGCAGCCGCGCCGCCTCCGGGATCCAGCGATAGGGGTCGCACCAGATGCTGGCCCCGTACTCGGAGATCGCGAGGTCGAAGCTCGCGTCGGGCCGCGGCACCGCCTCCGCGTTGCCGTGAATGAGCGGAAAGGCGAGGCCGTGCTCGCGCTGGAGGGCGCGCGCCGTGTCGAGCTGGCGCTCAGAATTGTCGATGGCGACCACGCGGGCGCCCCGGCGGGTCAGCCAGGCCGACATGTAGGCGGTGCCGCAGCCGAGTTCGATGACGTCGAGCCCCCGTATTGGGGGCAAGATCTGGAGATCGTCCTCCGACATCCCCCAGATCCCCCAGGTCACGCGGTCCTCGGCCCAGGCGCGCCGACCCTCCGCGGCAAAGTCGGCAGCCAGCACGTCCCAGGCCTGCCGATTGCGCCAGACATGCTCCGGAATCTCGCTGGACAAGGGCGCCTCCTCGCTCTGCTATACTGTGTACCGACCAGTTGGTACAAAATCTTCTGGGGGAATCGAGCACGCCATGGGCACCGAAGCGAGGAGCGCCAAGGCCGCGGCGACGCGGGATCAGATCCTCGATGCCGCCGGGCGTCTCATTCACCTGCGCGGATATCACAACACCTCCCTGGACGATGTCTTACGAGAGAGCGGGGTCGGCAAGGGCAACTTCTACTACTACTTCAAGAGCAAGGAGGGGCTGGGCTACGCCATCATCGACCGGGTGGTGCAGGGCTTTCTCGAGCGCACGCTCGAGCCGGCCTTCGCCGACACGGAAGCTGACCCCGTCGAGCAGATCCACGCCTTCCTCGACCGGATCGTCGAGATCCATCGCCGGCGCAACTGCGTGGGCGGCTGCCCCATGGGCAATCTCGCCTCGGAGCTGTCCGACGTGCACGAGGGCTTCCGCCAGCGCCTGGCCGAGATCTTCGACCACTGGCGCGTCAAGCTTGCCGATGCGCTCGAGCGGAGCCGCCGGCGCGGCCTGCTCCGAGCGGACCTCGACGCCGCGGGCGCAGCGGGCTTCGTGGTCGCCTCGCTCGAGGGGGCCATCCTGATGGCGAAGGTAACGCGCGACATCGGGGTGCTCGAGAAATCCGTGGCCGAACTGAAGCACTACCTGGTGTTCTACAGGGTCAGCTGAATGGAATCGACACGATGCGCGCCGAGGCGATCGGCGCGCGGGAGAGACACGACCATGAGTACCCCGACGCCGGACGCGGCGGCGGCCCAGGCGCGGACTGTTCCCGCCGGCCCCCGACGCCCCGACCCGGATGTTGTCCTCGTCGAGAAGCTCCGGCGCGGCGATGCCGACGCGCCCGATCTCCTCGTGGAGACGTTTGGCGACCGCGTGTACCGCCTCGCCATCCGCATCACCGGCAACGAGCAGGACGCCGAGGAAGTCGTGCAAGATGCCCTCTGGACGGCGGCGCGGAAGATCGACACGTTCAAGGGGGAATCCGCCTTCGGCTCCTGGCTCTATCGCATCACCGCCAACACCGCGTACCAGAAGCTGCGCGGGCGTCAGGCCAAGAAGCACGAGGTGCCGTGGGAGGATCTGTTCCCCACGTTCGACGAGCTCGGCCAGCACATTGACCCGGTGAGTGACTGGTCCCCGAAGGCCGAGGAGCCGGCCCTGCAGAACGAGCTGCGCGCGGTGCTGTCGAAAGCGATCGACGATCTGCCCGAGGACTATCGCACTGCCTTCATCATGCACGACGTGGAGGGGCTCTCGAACCCGGAGATCGCCGAGTCGCTGGGGATTAGCCTGCCCGCGGTGAAGTCGCGCGTCCACCGCTCGCGGCTCTTCCTGCGTCAGCACCTCTCGCGGTATCTCACCGCGGCCTGAGCCGCGCCCGTCCTGTCCCCGCAAGTTGGCGTCGATCTTGACTTGTCGGGGCGGGATGTGGTCTCATTGGGCTTCGCGGCGAAACCCTACATAGTCGGTATCTGAGGAAAGGTGTCGAAGTCATGGATGCGGTGATCGCGACGGGCGGTAAGCAGTACCGGGTCACGCCGGGGCAGGTGATCAAGGTCGAGCGCCTCGGCAGGAGCCAGGGTGAGTCGGTCGAGTTCAAACAAGTGCTCCTCGTGAGCCAGGACGGCAAGGTCACGGTGGAGCCCCAGGCGCTCAAGTCGGCCAAAGTCACCGGCGAAGTGATCGTCGAGAAGCAGGGCGCCAAGGTCCTCGTCGTCAAGTTCAAGCGGAGGAAGAACTATCGCCGGCACCGCGGGCACCGGCAGGTCATGACCGCGGTCCGCATCACCAAGATCGAGGTGTAGCATCATGGCGCACAAGAAGGGTGTCGGCAGCTCCCGTAACGGCCGCGACTCCAATGCCCAGCGGCTCGGGGTCAAGCGCTTCGGGGGCCAGTTCGTGACCTCGGGCAGCATCATCGTCCGGCAACGCGGCACTCGGTTCAAGCCGGGCGTCAACGTGGGGCTCGGCGTGGATCACACGCTCTTCGCGACGATGGACGGCTACGTTCGCTTCGAGCGGAAGGGCGACCACAAGTACGTCAGCATCGCCCAGCAGCCCGTCTGACCCGCCCCGCATCCCGGGGCGCCCCCCATGTTCGTCGACGAGGTCAGTGTCTTCGTGAAGGGCGGTGACGGGGGCGCCGGCTGCGTCAGCTTCCGCCGCGAGAAGTACGTGCCGCGTGGCGGCCCCGACGGCGGCGACGGGGGCGACGGTGGCAACGTGGTGCTCCAGGCCGATCGCAACATCACCACGCTCCTCGACTTCCACTACCAGCGCCACTACGCCGCGGAGCGCGGCCAGCACGGCAAGGGCGCCGACCGCCACGGCAAGGGCGGCGAGGACACCGTGCTGCGCGTGCCGCTCGGCACGGTGGTGCGCGAGCGCGACTCCGGCGAGCTGCTCGGGGATCTCACCACCGCGGGCCAGACCCTCACGGTGGCGCACGGCGCGCGCGGGGGGCGCGGCAACGCGCGCTTCGTCAGCTCCACCAACCGCGCGCCGCGCCGGGCCGACCTCGGGCGCGCCGGCGAGGAGCGCTGGATCGTGCTGGAGCTGAAGCTCCTCGCGGACGTGGGCGTCATCGGCTTTCCCAACGCGGGCAAGTCCACCCTGGTGTCGCGCGTCTCCGCGGCCACGCCGAAGATCGCCGACTATCCGTTTACCACGCTAGCCCCCTCGCTGGGGATCGTGCGCGTGGACGAGGGCGAGTCGTTTGTCATCGCCGATCTGCCCGGGCTGATCGCGGGCGCCGCCGAGGGCAAGGGGCTCGGACATCGCTTCCTGCGCCACACCGAGCGCACGCGCCTGCTGCTGCACCTGGTGGACCTGGATCCGAGCCATGGCCGCGACCCCGTCAAGGACTGGCAGGTGATCCAGGACGAGCTCGCGGCGTACTCGGACGAGCTGGCCGCGCGTCCCCAGATCGTGGTGGGGAGCAAGGCCGAGCTGCCCGGCACCGCGACCCGGCGCGCCAAGCTCGAGAAGCACTGCGCGCGGCGCGGTCTCCCGTTCCTGGTCATCTCGTCGGTGACGGGGCTGGGCATCCGCGAGCTCATCGCGGACGTGGGCGCGCGACTGCGGGCGGAGCGATGGGCGGGCGCCGCGCGCTGAGCCGAATCCGCCGGCTCGTGGTCAAGGTCGGCAGCGGGCTCATCACCGCGCCCGGGCAGGGCCCGGACGGGAAGCGCATCGCCGCGCTCGCCGCCGACATTGCCGCCGCGGTGGGCGAGCGGCGCGAGGTGGCCCTGGTCAGCTCGGGCGCCATCGTGACCGGTATGGCGCGCCTGGGCCTCCCGGCGCGGCCGCGCTCCATCCCGGAGAAGCAGGCCGCCGCCGCGGTGGGGCAGTCCGCCCTCATGTGGCACTACGAGCAAGCGTTCAAGAAGCACGGTCTCCAGGTGGGCCAGGTCCTCCTGACCGGGCACGACGTCGCGGATCGCGGGCGCTATCTCAACGCGCGCAATACGCTCCTCGCCCTCATGGACTTCGGGGTGCTGCCGATTGTCAACGAGAACGACACGGTGGCGGTGGACGAGATCAAGGTTGGCGACAACGACAATCTCGCCGCCCTCGTCGCCCACCTCATCGACGCCGATCTCCTGATCCTCCTCACCGACGTCGACGGGCTCTACACGGGCGATCCGCGACGGGATCCCGAGGCCCGGCGCCTCGAGACGGTGCAGACTATCACTGCGGACATCCGGCGGCTCGTCTTCGACCGGGAAGGCGACGTGGCGGTGGGGGGGATGAGCACCAAGCTCGAGGCGGCGGAAAAGGCGGGCGCCTCTGGGATCCCCATGATCATCGCCAGCGGCCACGAGGCGGGCGTGGTCGCGCGCATTCTCGGCGGGGAGGCGCTGGGTACCTACTTCCAGCCCCGCGACGACCGGCTCGCCGCGCGCAAGCGCTGGATCGGCTACGCCGTCCGCCCCCGGGGCCGCCTCACGGTTGACGCGGGCGCCAAGAAAGCCTTAACTGAAAGGGGCAAGAGCCTCTTGCCCTCGGGCCTCGTGGACGTAAGCGGGGATTTCCAGGCGGGTGAGGTGGTGGCGCTCGCGGAGACGGGGGGCGTCGACTTCGCGCGAGGGCTGGTGAACTACGACGCCGCGGAGCTGCGCAAGATCCGCGGCGCCAAGACCGCCGACATCGAGCGCGCGCTCGGCTACAAGGGGCTCGGCGAGGTGATCCACCGGGACAACCTGGTGGTGCTGTGAGGGACGGAGAGAGGACGGAGCCACGATGACGACGGACATCACCGCCGCGGTCGCCGCCAAGGCGCGGGCGGCCAAGGACGCCTCCCGCGCCCTCGCGCTGGCCACGACCAAGCAGAAGAACGACGCGCTCGCCCAGATGAGCCGTGCCCTCGAGGAGAAGTCGGCGACGATCCTGGACGCCAACCGCGCCGACCTCGAGCGCGCCCGCACCAAGGGCTACGCGCGCGCCTTCGTCGATCGCCTCACCCTCACCGACACCCGGGTCGAGGAGATGGCGGCGGGCATCCGCCAGGTGGCGCTCCTGCCCGATCCCGTCGGAGAGACGGTGGAGTCCTGGCGGCGTCCCAACGGGATCGAGATCTCACGGGTGCGCGTGCCGCTCGGGGTGGTGGGCTTCATCTACGAGTCGCGTCCCAACGTCACCGCGGACGCCGCGGCGCTCTGCCTCAAGTCGGGCAACGCGGTGGTGCTGCGCGGCGGCAGCGAGGCCCTCGAGTCCAACTCCGTGATCGCGCAGCTGCTCGCCAAGGCCGCCGAGAAGGCGGGCATCCCGGGCGACGCCCTCCAGTACGTGGACGTGGCCGACCGCGCCGCCGTCATGGCCATGCTCACCCAGGATCGCTATCTCGACCTGATCATCCCCCGCGGGAGCGAGGAGTTCGTGCGCCTCGTGAACGAGCGCGCGACGGTGCCGGTGCTCAAGCACGACAAGGGCCTGTGCCACCTCTTCGTGGACGAGGGCGCCGACCTCGACATGGCGGTGAATCTCACCGTGAACGCCAAGGCCCAGCGGGTGAGCGTGTGCAACGCGCTCGAGACCCTGCTCGTGCACGCGGCGGCGGCCGGCGAGTTCCTCCCGCGGCTGGCCTCTCGGCTCGCCGAGGCCGGCGTGGAGATGCGCGGCGACGCACGCACGCGCGCCCTCGTGCCCGCGGCCAAGGCCGCCCAGGAGGCGGACTGGGACACCGAGTATCTCGACTACATTCTCGCCATCCGGGTGGTGGACGGCCTCGACGAGGCGATCGCCCACATCCGGCGCCACGGCTCGGGGCTCGCCGAGGCGATCGTCACGCGCGATCTCCGGCGCGCCCGCCGCTTCACCCAGGAAGTGGATGCCGCCGCGGTGCTCGTGAACGCCTCCACCCGGCTGGTGGACGGGAGCCAGTTCGGCATGGGCGCCGAGATGGGCATCTCGACGTCCAAGCTGCACGCGCGGGGCCCGGTGGGGGTGCGTGAGCTCACCACCACCAAGTTCGTCGTGATCGGCGACGGCCAGATCCGGGAGTAACGCGCTGGCCGCACGCATCGGCGTGTTTGGCGGATCGTTCAACCCGATTCACTTCGGGCACCTTCTCGTCGCCGACGAGATCGCCGAGCTCCTCGCGCTGGACCGCGTCCTCTTCGTGCCCGCCGCCTCGCCGCCCCACAAGCCGGCGGCCGAGCTGGCCCCCCCCGCGCATCGCTTCGAGATGACGAAGCGGGCGGTGGGCGAGCACCCCAAGTTCGAGGTGTCCGACGTGGAGCTCAAGCGCAGCGGTCCCTCCTACACCGTGGACACGCTGGAAGCCCTGCGCGAGCGCGGCGACCTCCACCTCCTCATCGGGTCGGAGACCTTCCTCGATCTCCTCTCCTGGCGGGAGCCGCGGCGGGTGGCCGCCCTCGCGCGGCTGATCGTGGTGCCGCGCAGCGGCAACGGCTTCGACCCGGAGGGCCCGCTCGCCCAGAAGGTGCTGAAGGAGCTGGGGCTCGGTCATTTCGATTCACCGTCAGCGGAGGCCCAGACTTCGTATCCGCTCGCCTCGCCTCCGGCTGCAGCTCGCCAAACGCCCCCGCTCTCCCCCGGTCCGCGGACACCCATTCTGGCGCCCGTGGCCTCGTTGCCGATCTCGGGCTCCGATCTGCGCAAGCGCGCCCGCGAGGGCCGGAGCCTCGTCTACCGGATGCCCCTCGCCGTCGTCGCCTATATCCGCGAGCACGGCCTCTACCGGGATCCCGCGTGACCCCCCGCTCCGCCGAGGCGGTGGCGCGGCTCGTCGCGCGCGCCGCCCTCGACAAGAGGGCCGTTGACCTCGTGGTGCTCGACCTCCAGGGCATGTCCTCGCTCGCCGACTTCTTCCTCGTGTGCACCGGCCGCTCCACCGCCCAGATGGACACGATCGCGGAGGCGATCGCGGTCACGCTGCGCGCGGAAGGCATACGTGTGCGTCACCGCGAGGGCACGGCGGAGTCGGGCTGGCTGCTCCTCGACTACGGTGACGTGGTCGTGCACGTCTTCGGCGAGGAGGCCCGCGCCTTCTACGGGCTCGAGCGCCTCTGGGGCGACGCGCCCGTGCTCTCCGTCGAGCGTGGAGCGAGCTCCAGGGATTGAAATTGCCTGGGGGGCATGGTACCTTCCGCGACTACCGCGCCTCGCGGGAGTGACGTCGCAGTCGTGCAAGGAGGCGGAAATGAGGAAGGAGCGCCTGACCCATTTCAGGAAAAAGCTGGAGGAGAAGCACCGCCAGCTCGTGGACGAAGTGGGAAGAAACGTTCTCTACGGGAAGGGCCCCGAAGACGACTCCATCAAGGACCTGGGCGACCAGGCCTCGAGCGCATACAACCGGGAATTCCAGTTCGAGCTGGGGAACGGTGATCGCCGGCTGCTGAAGGAAGTGGCGTCCGCGCTGCAGAAGCTCGACGAGGGCAGCTTCGGCGCGTGCGAGCGGTGCGGGGAGAGCATCGCCGAGAAGCGCCTGGAGGCGCTGCCCTTCGCCCGCTACTGCATCGACTGCCAGCGCGCCGTCGAAGAAGAAGAGCGGACGGCCGCCGGCTAGCCGTCGTCGTCCCGCCGCCCGTGTCCCTCACCTTCGTCATCATTCTCGCGGTGGGCGCCTTTGTCGCCGGCGTCCTCCTCTCCATGATCGTCGCCTCTCTCGGGGCCCGCGCGCCCCGCACCCCTCGCGTGGAGGCCGCGCCGGAGGATCCGCAGGTGGGCGAGCTGTACGCGCAGGGATTCCAGGCCCAGCGAGCGGGCAAGCAGGCCGAAGCATTGGCGGCCTACCGCGCCGTCCTGCGGCGTGACCCCGGCCACGGCGAGACTCACGCGCGCCTGGGCGAGCTGGCGCGGGAGCGCGGGGACGACCAGTCGGCGCTGCTGCACTCGCTCCAGGCTCTCCGCGGCGATGACCGCCCCGAGGCGCTGCTCGCCGCCGCCGATGCCTACCGGAAGACCGGCCGCCCCGACGACGCCATCGCGCTCTACCAGGATGTCATCGCGCGCGACCCCGGCCATGTCGTGGCGCTCCGCGCTCTCCGAGATCTCGCTGCCGACGAGAAGCGGTGGGCCGACGCCGTCCCCGCGCAGGAGCGCCTGGTCGCGGCGGTGAGCGCGGAGGAGCGGGCCGCCGAGCAGACCGCGCTGGCCGGCCTCCACTACGAGCGGGGCCGCGCGCGCGTGGCCGAGGGCGACCTGGTGGGCGCGATCGCTGCCTTCCGCGACGCCCTGCGCGTGCAACCGGACTTCGTCCCCGCCGCGGTGGTCCTGGGCGACGCCTACCTGCAGACGGGTGAGCCCGCGCAGGCCCTGCGGGTCTGGGAGCGCGCGGCGGAGGCGCAGCCGGCGTTGCCGCTCCTGTCCCGGATCGAGCATCAGCGGCGCGAGGAAGGGCGTCCGACGCGCATGATCGCGCTCTACCAGGGCGCGGCGTCGCGGCAGCCCGACAACCACGCCATCGCGCTCGCCCTGGGGCGTGTCTACTTCGACCTCGCCATGCTCGACGAGGCCGTGGAGCAGCTCGAGAAGGTGGAGGTACGCGCGCCGGATCTTCCGGTGATCCACGCGTATCTGGGCATGGTGTTCGAGCAGCGCGGGCAAACCGCCGCGGCACTCGACGAGTACCGCCGCGCCCTGCGCTCGCTGTCCAGCTTCGACTGGCCCCACCGCTGCACAGCCTGCGGCGCCGAGCACGCGGGCTGGGCGGATCGCTGTCCATCATGCCTTCGCTGGAACAGCCTCCGGCCCTAGCGCCGCCGCGACGGCGCGTTGCCCTCTGGCGGCAGTGGCTCACCGCCGCCGTCGATCTCGTCTTTCCTCCCTTCTGTCCCGTGTGCGCAGCTCGGCTCGGCGCCGGCCGGCGAGATCCGCTGTGCGGCGACTGCTGGGAGCGGCTGGAGCGCATCGCGCCGCCATGCTGCCGCCTCTGCGGCGCGCCCTTCGAGGGTGTGTCCCTCGACGGGTACGCGGGGCCGGATGCGGGCCGCTGCGGCGGCTGCCAGGGGCGCCGGCCGCCGTGGGCGTACGCGCGCGCGGCGGTCCGCTACGGCGAGTGCGCACGGGACGCGATCCACGCCTTCAAGTTCGGCGGCCGCCGGGCCATGGCCGCGCCCCTCGCCACCCTCGTCGCCGACCTCGGGCCGTCGCTGCCGCTCGGGGTCGTGGACGTGATCGTGCCGGTGCCGCTCCATCCCCGGCGGGAGCGCGAGCGCGGCTTCAACCAGTCATGGCTCCTCGCGCGCCGGCTCGCGGAGGCCTGGGGCCTCACCGCCCGGGGGGACGTGCTCACTCGTCGCGTGGCCACCGCGCCCCAGACCGACCTGGGCGCGGCGGCACGCCGCCTCAACGTCCGCGACGCGTTCGCGGTGCGGCGGCCCGAGCTGGTGGCGGGCCGCCACGTGCTTCTGGTCGACGACGTGCTCACCACCGGCGCGACCGTCAGTGAGTGCGCGGTGGCGCTCCGTAGCGGCGGAGCCGCCACGGTGGGCGTCGTCACGGTGGCCCGCGCCGGCTGACCCCGCCCACCCCGCGGCTTGCGCCCCCCCGCCGGAGCCCGATATAATGACGGCCTTGGCGCTCGGAAGTATCGATCATTGCTCGTGTAATTCAATCCGACACGACGACAGCGAGGGAGCCGACATGGCGGTACGAGTGGGGGTCAACGGATTCGGACGGATCGGACGTGTCTTCTTCCGGGCGGCCCTGACGAGCAAGGACATCGAGGTCGTCGCCGTGAATGACCTCGCCGACGCCAAGACGCTGGGCCATCTGCTCAAGCATGACTCGGTGCACGGCGCCCTCAACGCCGATGTGTCGGCCAAGGGCGACACCATCGCGGTGGACGGCCGCAAGGTCCGGGTGTGCTCGGTGAAGGACCCCGCCGCCCTGCCGTGGGGCGAGATGGGCGTGGACATCGTGGTGGAGTCCACCGGCATCTTCCGCGACAAGGCCACGTCGTCGAAGCATCTTCAGGCCGGCGCGAAGAAGGTCGTCATCACCGCCCCCGCCAAGGACCCTGACATCACGGTGGTGCTCGGGGTCAACGAGGGCAAGTACGACCCAGCCAAGCACGAGCTCGTCTCGAACGCCTCGTGCACCACGAATTGCCTGGCGACCGTGGCCAAGGTCCTGCTCGACAACTTCGGGATCAAGCGCGGCTTCGCCTCGACCGTCCACTCCTACACGAACGATCAGCCGATCCAGGACTTTCCCCACAAGGATCTCCGGCGCGCCCGTGCGGGCGCGGTGAGCATGATCCCCACCACCACCGGCGCGGCCACTGCCGTGGGGCTGGTGCTGCCCGAGCTCAAGGGCAAGCTGGACGGGATCGCCATCCGCGTGCCCACCGCCAACGTCTCGGTGGTGGACCTCACCGCCGAGCTGGCGAAGCCCGCGACGGCGGATCAGGTGAACGAGGCCTTCCGCGCCGCCGCGAGCGGGCCGCTCAAGGGCATTCTCGACGCCACCGACGAGGAGCTGGTGTCCGTGGACTTCAACGGCAATCCCCACTCCTCGATCGTGGATCTGCCCTCCACCTCGGTGGTGGACGGCAACCTCGTGAAGGTCCTGGCCTGGTACGACAACGAGTGGGGTTATTCCTGCCGCGTGCGGGACCTCATCCGCTACATGGCCGGATCGCTGTAGTTCCGATTGGCCAAGCTCAGCGTCGCGCAGGTTGACCTCGCCGGGAAACGCGTCTTCCTGAGGGTGGACTTCAACGTCCCCCTGAAGGACAGCCGCGTCTCGGATGACACCCGCATCACCGCGGCGCTGCCCACGCTGCAGCACTGCCTCGATCACGGCGCCTCGGTGGTGATCGCCTCGCATCTCGGCCGGCCGAAGGGCAAGCCCGATCCCGCCTTCTCGCTGGCGCCGGTCGGGACGCATCTCGAGAGCCTGCTCGGCCGGCCGGTGCCGCTCGCGCCTGACTGCGTGGGGCCGGACGTCGAGCGCCTCGCAGGGGCGCTCGCGCCGGGGCAGGTGCTCCTCCTCGAGAACCTCCGCTTCCACGCCGAGGAGGAGGCCAACGACGAGGCATTCGCCCGCGGGCTCGCCGCGCTCGCCGACGTGTACGTCGACGACGCCTTCGCGGCGGCCCATCGCGCGCACGCCTCCATCGAGGCCATCACACACTTCCTCAAGCCCGCGGCGGCCGGACTCCTCATGAGCCGCGAGCTCGAGGCGCTGGCACGGATCTTCGAGCATCCCAAGCGGCCGCTGCTCGCGGTGCTGGGGGGCGCGAAAGTGTCTGACAAGCTCGCCCTCGTCGAGAGCCTGCTCGACAAGGTGGACGGGCTCCTCGTGGGGGGCGGGATGGCCTTCACGTTCCTCGCCGCGCTCGGGCACGACGTCGGGCGCTCGCTGCTCGAGCGCGACCGCGTCGAGGCGGCGCGGCAGGCGCTGGATCGCGCGCGGACGCGCGGGATCACGGTGCGCCTGCCCGTGGATGTCGTGGCGGCGTCGGGCGTCGACGCAGCCTCCGGCCGGCCGGTCTCGGTGCGGGAGATTCCGCGCGAGCTCATGGGGCTCGATATCGGCGAGGGCACGGTCACCCAGTTCGCGGCGGCGCTGAAGTCCGCGGCCACCATCGTGTGGAACGGGCCGATGGGCGTGTTCGAGAAGCCGCCGTTCGCCGCCGGCACCCTCGGGGTGGCCCGTGCGGTGGCGGCGAGCGGCGCCTTCTCGGTAATCGGGGGCGGGGACACCATCGCCGCCGTGCAGGCCGCCGGGGTCACCGAGCGGATCGGCTACATCTCGACGGCGGGGGGCGCCTTCCTCGAGTTCCTGGAGGGCCGCGTGCTGCCGGGCGTGGCCGCCCTCACGGACGCGACCTGATGCGTACGCCCCTCGTCGTCGGCAACTGGAAGATGAACACGGGTCGCCCGGCCGAGGCGCGCGAGCTCGCTCAGGCGGTGCGCGACGGGCTCAAGCGCCCGCGCGGCGTCGAGATCGGGCTGTGCCCGCCCGCAACCGCGCTCGCCGCGGTGGCGGAGGTGCTCGCGGGCTCGCCACTGCTTCTCGGCGCGCAGACGTGCCACTGGGAAGACTCCGGCGCCTTCACCGGCGAGGTCTCGCCGCCGATGCTGGCGGCCGTCGGCTGTCGCCTGGTGCTGGTGGGCCATAGCGAGCGGCGTCATCTCTTCCACGAGACGGACGACGATGCGCGACGGAAGGTGCAGGCATTGCTGCGCCATCACGTCACCCCGGTACTCTGCGTGGGCGAGACCGCCGAAGAGCGTCGACAGGGACTCACGTTCACGGTGGTCGAGGGGCAGCTCCGCGCCGGCTGGGCCGGCCTCGGCGCCGAGGACATCGCGCGCTGCCTGCTCGCCTACGAGCCGGTGTGGGCCATCGGCACCGGTCAGAACGCCACGCCGGCCCAGGCCGCCGAGGTGCACGGCTACCTGCGCGGGATCATCTCGGAGCTCGCCTCCAAGGAGGTCGCGCAGACCGTGCGCATCCTCTATGGCGGCAGCGTCAAGGCCGACAACGCCGCCGACCTCGCCCAGGAGCCGGAGATCGACGGCGCCCTCGTGGGCGGCGCGAGCCTGCAGGCCGCCGGCTTCATCGCCATCGTCAAGAAATCCGCCGCGAAGAGCGGCGGCGCAAAGGAGTGAGACGGCCGTGTTCATACTCGTCGTGATCGTCCACGTCATCGTGTGCCTGATGATCATCGCCGTCGTCCTGCTGCAGGCGGGCAAGGGCGCCGACATCGGCTCGGCCTTCGGCGGCACCGGCAGCCAGGCGGTGTTCGGCTCCATGGGCACGCCCACGCTGCTCGGCAAGATCACCACCGGCATCGCCATCGTGTTCATGGTGACGTCGTTCTGGCTGGCTGCGCAGGGCAGCCATCGGGTCGGCTCAACGATCATGCCGGCCACCGTGCCCCCGCCGGCGACCGCGCCGGCCCCCGCCGCACCCGCTCCGGCCGCGCCCGCTCCGACGGCTCCCGCGCCCGCTCCCGCCGGCCAGAAATAGGCGCGATGCGCCGCCTTGCCGGTGTCGCGACGGTGCTGGGGGCCGTCGCCGCGCTCGTAGCGGGGTGCGGGACGCCGGCCGACACGCGAACGGACGCGGCCCAGGGCGCGGGCGCCGAGCGCGCCTACGGGGACACCTTCGTGGAGGCGTCCATTGGTGACATCGGGGCGCTGATCCCGAGCCTCGCCACCGACGCGCCGTCGCACGAGGTCGGCGGGCTCGTCTACGACCAGCTCATTCGCGCAGACAAGAACATCGCCTGGCTCCCGGCGATGGCGGACTCGTGGGAGTTCACGCCGGACTGCCTCGGCCTGACCTTCAAGCTGCGCAAGGACGTGAAGTGGCACGACGGGCATCCGTTCACGGCCGAGGACGTGGTGTTCACCTGGCAGACGCTCGTCAACCCGAAGACGCCGGCGCCCTTCAAGGAGAAGTTCCTCCAGGTCAAGGCCGTGGAGGCGCCCGACCCCTACACCGTGCGCGTGACGTACGCCCAGCCGTTCGGCCGCGCCCTGGAATCCTGGGACGAGTACATGCTGCCCAAGCACCTCCTCCAGGGCTACGTGGCCGACGGCAAGCTGCGCGAGTCGCCGCAGAACAAGCACCCTATCGGCACGGGCCCCTACCGCTTCAAGGAGTGGAAGAGCGGCGAGAAGGTCGTGCTCGTCGCCAATCCCGACTACTATCTCGGCCGGCCGTACATCTCGCGCATCGTCTACCGGGTGATCCCCAGCCAGGCCACGATCTTCCTCGAGCTGAAGGCGCGCGGGGTGGACTACTCGGGCGGCCTCACCGCCATGCAGTATGTGCGGCAGACGGAGTATCCGGCGTTCCGGAGGACCTACAACAAGTTCCGCTACCCGGGCAACGGCTACACGTTCCTCGCCTTCAACCTGAAGGACCCACGCTTCGCGGACAAGCGGGTGCGCCAGGCCTTCGCCCACGCTATCGACAAGAAGGAGCTGATCGACGGCGTCGCCATGGGGCTGGCCCGTGAAGCCACCGGCCCCATCCGGCCCACGAGCTGGGCGTACACCGACCGGGTGACACGCTATGCGTTCGATCCCGCCGAGGCCAAGCGCCTCCTCGCCGAGGCGGGGTGGAGGGATCGCGACGGCGACGGCGTGGTCGAGGACAAGGATGGGCGCCCGTTCGCCTTCACCATCCGCACCAATCAGGGAAACGACGAGCGCAAGCGCATCGCGGAGATCATCCAGCAGCGCCTCAAGGACGTGGGCGTGAAGGTGGAGATCCAGACCATCGACTGGGCGTCCTTCATCAAGGAGTTCGTGAAGCCGCGGAAATTCGACGCCATCGTGCTGGGGCTCGGCTTCGGCGCGGATCCGGACCAGTACGTGCTCTGGCACTCCTCGCAGACCGGGCCGGAGCAGATGAACCGCACCGGCTACGCGAATCCCGAGATCGACGCGCTGCTCGAGAAGGGGCGCGCCTCCTGCCGCCGCGAGGACCGCGTGAAGACCTATCACCGCATCCAGGAGGTCCTCGCCGAGGACCTCCCCATGATCTTCCTTTTCGTGCGGGACGCGCTCCCCGTGGTGGCGTCGCGCGTGCACGGTCCCGATCCGGGCCCGGCGGGGATCATGTGGAACCTGCCCGAGTGGTACGTCCCCAAGCCGCTACAGGTCTACACCGCCGGCTAGATGGGGCTTTTCGTCCTCCGGCGGCTCCTGCTCGTCGCGCCGCTCCTCGTCGGCATCACCTTCATCTCCTTCGTGGTGATCTCGCTCGCCCCCGGCGGGCCGCTCGACTTCCTCGAGGCGGACAACCCCGACCTCTCGCCGGACGTGAAGCGCCAGCTCACCGAGCTCTACGGGCTCGACAAGCCGATCGTGGTGCAGTACGGGCACTGGCTCCTGCGGATCGCACGGCTGGACTTCGGCCGCTCGTTCCTGCCCGATGGCCGGCCGGTACTGGCGAAGATCGGCGAGCGCATGCCGGTCACCCTCGCCCTCAACCTCATCGAGCTGATCATCATCGTGACGGTGGCGGTCCCGATCGGGGTGCTTTCGGCCACGCGCCAGTATTCGCTCTTCGACAAGATCACCACCATCTTCGTCTTCGTGGGCTTCGCGACGCCGGATTTCTGGCTCGCGCTCCTCCTCATGGCGCTGTTCGGCGCGCAGCTCGGCTGGCTTCCCATCTCCGGCCTCCGCCACATCAACGCGGAGTACCTGCCGTTCTGGAGCCAGCAGTGGGATCTCCTGAGCCACCTGATCCTGCCGATCACGGTGGCGACCTTCGGCGGCCTCGCCGGCTTCTCGCGCTACATGCGCCAGAGCATGCTGGAGGTCGTCCGGCAGGACTACGTGCAGACCGCGCGCGCCAAGGGGCTGCCGGAGGAGGTGGTGATCGGCAAGCACGCCCTCCGCAATGCCTTGCTGCCGGTGGTGACCATCCTCGGCCTCTCGCTGCCCGGCCTCATCGGCGGCAGCGTGATCATCGAGTCCGTCTTCGCCATCCCGGGCATGGGTCAGCTCATGGTCCAGTCGATCTACGCGCGCGACTACCCGGTGGTCATGGGCAATCTGGTGATCGTCTCCGTGCTCACGCTGGTCGCCAACCTCTTCGCCGACCTCGCCTACGGCCTCGTGGATCCGCGCATCCGCCTGGGCCGCCGGCGCAGCCGGTAGCCCGATGCCGCGCGGCCGGCGCGAGGACATGGTGGCGTTCTGGCGCACGTTCTCGCGCAACCGCCTGGCCGTCATTGGGGGCGTGGTGGTCGGAATCCTCGTGATCTTCGCGGTCCTCGCGCCCGTGCTGGCGCCCTGGGATCCCAACAAGCACGACATGCGCGTCATCCTCTCCCCGCCGTCGTCCCAGCACTGGATGGGCACGGATCAGCTCGGGCGCGACGTGCTCTCCCGGGTGCTCTACGGCTCGCGCGTCTCGCTCGCCGTCGGCTTCGTCTCGGTCGGCATCGCCACCCTGGTCGGCATCCTCCTCGGCGCTGCCGCGGGCTATCACGGCGTCTGGGTGGACGGCGTGATCATGCGTTTCGTCGATCTCATGCTCGTGTTCCCCCGCTTCTTCCTCCTCCTAGCCGTCCTCGCCTTCTTGAAGCCGTCGATCTGGACGATCATGGTAGTGATCGGCCTCACCGGCTGGATGAGCGTGGCGCGGCTGGTGCGGGCGGAGTTCCTCACGCTGCGCGAGCGCGAGTTCGTGGTGTGGTCGGAATCGGTCGGCGCCAGCGCGGCGAGGGTCGTGTTCCGTCACATCCTGCCCAACGCCCTCGCCCCCGTGCTCGTCGCGATGACCCTCGGCATTCCCGCGGCCATCCTCATGGAATCGGGACTATCCTTCCTGGGGCTCGGCGTGCAGCCACCGCACGCCACGTGGGGCAACATCCTCACCGAGGGGAAGGACTCCCTGGAGATCGCGTGGTGGATGACGGTGTACCCCGGTCTGGCCATCCTGATCACCGTGCTGTCCTACAACCTTCTCGGCGAGGGCATACGCGACGCCCTCGATCCGCGCCTGCGTCAGACGCGCGTGGGCCGCGTTTTGCGCCTGGGCCGCTAGCCGGTCGGCCGCTTCGTTGACAAGCCGCGTCGCGGCGGGGCATACTTTGCGCTCGCTGGCGCCGAAGTGGCGGAATTGGCAGACGCGCACGTTTGAGGGGCGTGTGGGGCAACCCGTGGGGGTTCGAGTCCCCCCTTCGGCACCAACCCTCCCAGGCTTCCAACCTCGCCGATCGCGCAAAAGTGGGGTCGCTGCTCGCCGTTCCGACCGGGTTAAAACGACCGACCTGACACTCTTCGCGAGTTGCCCCGCTGCCCAAGTGCCGCCCAATACAGGACGACGGCTTGCTCGGAGGCAGGCTGAGCGCACGGCACTCCGGTTGCTTGCGTTATGGCGTGGAGCCGAGGGGGGCCCCATGAGGGTCGATCCGCGCATTGCCTTGCTCGCTGAGATGTCGGCCCTGCTCGGCGAGGGCAATGGCACCGCGCGTGTCCTGGCGAGGATGGCTCGGCTGGGGCTTCCCCACCTCGGCGACCTCTGCACGATCGACCTTACCCTCGACGATGGGAGCCTGTCCCGCGCGGCGAGCGCCCACGTGCTGACGGAGAAGGAATCGCTCGTGGCTGCGCTGACCCCCACCGAGCGGCTCGCCGCGATCGCGAGCCGGCGCGCGACGGAGGTGTCCCGCACCAGTCGGTCCAGGCTCGACCAGCTGGCTGCGAGCCCCGATCAGCGGGAGCAGCTCGAGCGCCTGGGGCCACGCGCGTGGCTCTGCGTCCCGCTCCTCGGCGGCGGCGGCGTGCTGGGCGCCGTGACCTTCGCGGTCACGGAGTCGGAGCGCCGTTACTCGCCCGCGGACCGGCAGCTCGCCACGGTGCTGGCGCATCTCGCCGCGGCGGTCATCGAGAGCGCCCGGCTCCGGGACATCGCCGCCGACGCACGCCGCGAGGCGGAGTCGGCCGCGCGCGCCAAGAACGAGTTCCTCGCCACGGTCTCGCACGAGCTGCGGAACCCGCTCAACGCGATGCTGGGCTGGGCGACCCTGCTGGAGAGCGGACGCCTCGATGCCGAGCAGGCGCGCCGCGCGATTCGGATCATCCTGAGAAACGTGGATGTACAGGCGCGGCTGGTGGGGGACCTCCTCGAGATGTCGAGTGCGGTGATGGGCCGCACGCGCCTGAGCATGCGCGCCGTCGAGCTGCGTGCTCTCGCGACCGAGGTCGTCGATACGCTCAGGCCCGGCGCGGAGGCGAAGGGCCTGCACGTGGACGTGCGCCTCGAGTGGCCGGGCCCCGTGGTGAGCGGCGACCCGGACCGGTTGCGGCAGGTGATGTGGCATCTCATCACCAACGCGGTCAAGTTCACGCCGGCTGGCGGGCGCGTCCAAATCACCTTGGCTCGGGTTGCCTCGCACGTCGAGCTCCGGG
>DASTYT010000082.1 GCA_035764725.1 Candidatus Methylomirabilota bacterium
GTGGTGCCGAAGGGGGGACTCGAACCCCCACACCCTTGCGGGCACATGACCCTGAATCATGCGCGTCTGCCAATTCCGCCACTTCGGCCCGAGAAGCCTTACCAGGATACCGGCCGAGCGAGTGAAGTCAAGGGGGCCCGATGCCGGGCGAGAAGATCATCGCGACCAACCGAAAGGCGCGGCACGACTACGAGATCCTGGAGACCTACGAGGCCGGCCTCGTCCTCCGCGGGACCGAGGTGAAGTCGCTGCGCGAAGGCCAGGTGAACTTCAAGGACTCGTACGCCGCGATCAATGGGAACGAGGCCTGGCTGATCGGCTGCCACATCGCACCCTACCATCACGGCACCGACGCCAACCACGATCCCGACCGCTCGCGAAAGCTCCTCCTCCACCGCCGCGAGATCTCGCGCCTCCTCGGCAAGACGGCCGAGCGCGGTTTGACCCTCATCCCCCTTCGTCTATACTTCAAGGAGGGGCGCGCGAAGCTCGAGTTCGGGCTGGCGCGGGGCAAGAAACTCCACGACAAGCGCGCCTCCATACGCGAGCGCGACGAGCGGCGCGAGATGGCCAAGGAAGTCCGAGCGCGGCAGCGGGCCTGAGGCCCCAGGCCGCGAGACAAGGGGGCGACTGGTTTCGACGGGGATCAGTGAAGCGCAGGCGGCATCTCGAGGTGCTCTCTCCTCGTAAATCCGGGAGCACAGTACTAGCTGCCAACAATCAGCTAGCCCTGGCGGCCTAACACCCGCTAGCGTCGGCCGAGCCGAGTCATCAGGGCACGGGAACCGACGTCATATTCTGGTGACTGGCTCCAAGCCGGGCCCCGAGGCGCGGAGCGAGATTTTGCGGGGCTGGCCGCTCGAGAAGCCCGCCGGTTGGCGGCGAGAGCGGCGAGAGCTGAAGAAAACCGGCTAAAGATGTAGATGCCTGCCGCCGAGGGTTTCCGGACGTGGGTTCGATGCCCACCGCCTCCACCATAGGACAGAAGGCCAGCCGAGGATATCGGCTGGCCTTCTCGCTTTCCCGGTGTTGGCCCAGCGGGCCGCGCTACTTCTTGAGCTTGACGTCGACACCCTTGCCGGCCAGGGTGAACTTGACGCCGGTGCCCGTGCCGGTCAGCTTCATGACCACGCCGTGCTGGTTCTTCAGCGTGACCACACCGGCTCCGCCGCCGACCGCCGCGCCGGCCTCGCCCGCGACGTAGTTCCCCCCGAAATCCGAGAGCTTCTTGAGGTTGTACACTTCGCCGGTGGCGCTGACCTTGGCAACGCCGAGGTCGACGACGCTGAGCCCGTTCACGGAGAACTTGTGCTCCTTGCCCTGGTAGGTAAGGATGCCGTCCCCCCAGCTCACGCCGACCCCGAGGGCGACCGACTTACTCTCCACCGAAACCTTGCCCGACGGCGGCCCGTCCTGCGCTACCGCGAACGTCGCCGCCACCAGGATGCTGACCATCACCATCCGGGTTATGAATGCCAGTCGCTTCATCGCATGACCCTCCTCGGGCCCAAGGGTGGCCGAACTCCGAGATCGCCACAAGTACGACCAAGGTCTGATATCTTGCCCGCCGTGGCTCGCGAGACTATGCATGGCGGCCTGCGTCACCCAACATTCACCCGGAGCCCCAGATGATCTGGATGGTCCACGTGCTGGAGCGACGCGCGGCGAAGGTGCTGGCGTTGGCGCTCATCGTCCTCTTCCTCGGGCCCCGCCCGACGTCCTCGCAGGATCAGACCCAGCAGCAGACGCAGGAACAGGGCCCGAAGCCCTTCACGCCGGAGGAGCTCGAGCAGATCGTGGCGCCCATCGCTCTCTATTCTGACGGCCTGCTCGCCCAGGTGTTCATGGCGTCTACCTATCCCGTCGAGCTCGTCCAGGCCGCGCGCTTCCAGAAGGCGAACCCGAAGCTCACGGGGGATGCGCTCAACGCCGAGCTCCAGAAGTACGACTGGGACGACAGCGTGAAGTTCATGGTCACCGTGCCCCAGGCGCTCACAATGATGGACGAGAAGCTGGACTGGACGCAGAAGCTCGGCGATGCCTTCCTCGATCAGCGCAAGGAGACGATGGACGCCGTCCAGCGGCTCCGCGCGAAGGCGCAGAAGGAAGGCAATCTCAAGTCGACGCCCGAGCAGACGGTGAAGGTCGAACCCGCAGCCCCGGCGCCGCCTCCGCCCCCACCGCCCCCCGGCCAGACGGTGACGGCTCCTCCGCCCGCCGCGCCCACCCAGACCATCGTGATCGAGCAGTCGAATCCTCAAACCGTCTACGTGCCCACCTACAATCCTGCCGTGGTGTACGGCGCCTGGCCGTATCCGGCTTATCCGCCGTACGCCTACTACCCGCCAGGCTACGCGCTGGCCGGCGCCGCGATCTCGTTCGGCATCGGGATGGCCGTCGGGGGCGCGATCTGGGGCGGGTGCAACTGGGGCGGCGGCGACGTTGACATCGACGTCAACAAGAACAATAACTTCAACAAGAACGTCAACCGGGAAGGCCGGCAGCGTAATACGACCAACGTAGGGAGCGGCAACCGCCAGAACTTTCAGCACAACCCCGAGCATCGCAAGGGCGCCCAGTATCGGGACTCGGGGACGCAGCAGCGCTACAACAAGCAGGGTCCCGCCGGCGCCCAGAACCGCCAGGACTTCCGAGGTCGCGGCTCGGGCTCGGGGGGCGCCCAGGTGTCGGATCGCGCGGGTGCTGGTGCCGGCGCGGGCGCCGGCGCGGGCCGCGGCGATGCGGGACGCGGCGGCGCAGGCGGAGCCTCGGTCTCCGACCGGAGCCGCGGTGGGGGCGACTTCGGCGGCGGCTCGGGCGGGGGCGGCGCCTTCCAGGGTATGGATCGCGGCGGCGACGCCCGCGCCTCCAGCCAGCGCGGCCAGTCGAGCCTCGGCAGCTCGGGCTCGCGCGGCGGCGGCGGCGGTAGCAGCTTCAGCGGCGGCGGCGGCGGCGGACGCTCGGGCGGTGGTGGGGGACGCTCGGGCGGCGGCGGGGGAGGGAGGCGATGATGACACGCGAGCGAGCGCGTAGCTGGCGCAGTCTCGTGGTCGCCGTGTCGACCGTGGTGTGCCTCGGGCTCGGCGGCGTGATGCCCGTCCCCGAGTCGGACGCGCGGGGCGCGCGCCTCTCCGGCTCGCCGGAGGAGGTCTACAAGGCCTTCGTCGACGCGATGCGCGCGGGCGACCGCGCCGCGATGCTCAAGATGCTGGGGCCCGAGGCGGCCGACGTCGTGGCCTCGGGCGAC
>DASTYT010000083.1 GCA_035764725.1 Candidatus Methylomirabilota bacterium
GGCGCAGCTCAACACCTGGTTTGAGGACTACAACACCCGGGCGCCCCACTCGGCGCTCGGGATGCGCAGCCCGGCCGACTACCGGGCCGAGCAGCTCACCCTAAGCTCCTCGCGGTGAGCAGAAGAACGGGGTGCACTCCACTCGACCTGATTGGTGGGCCCTTCACCGCCAGCTTCTGGAAGTCGTACGTGACAGCCGAAAAGGGACGCAAGTGGAGTTGGAGTTCGGCGTCGCTGGAGGACGTTCTAAGAGGTTTGGTTGTTCGTCACATCCGACTGGGCACGGCCGCCGCGAGCGATGTGTCAGTTTTTGAGGATGCCGATGGGTTTGAGCGCTTGGAGGAGTTGCGGTCCAGACATGATTGCCCGGGACGTTCTGGATGGGGCCAATGCCCAGACGGGAGCCGATGCCAAGCTGGCGATTCAGTATGGGGGGCACACGGAAGGCTGGCATATTCTTTATGTCGATACGACAGCGGAACTGTCGCTCGATAGACTTAGAACTTGGCTTGAGTCCAGGGACAGTATCTTGGAGCGTCATGGCCTCCGAGTTACGATCGACGCCGTCCGCTCATGGGATCGCCCAACAGATCTTGAGATGCAGCAGGCGGCCTTCACCTCCGAAACGGACATCCCATTAGAGAAGTATGGTAGCTCTCTCCACGAACTCGCGATGGACCGATTCAGAGCTGGGGACATTGAGGGGGCACTCAAACAGTTTGAGTGGATGTCGCTCCGTCGTCCAGATAACTGGTTTAGGAACAACGTGGCCTATTGCTCCATCTTGCTCGGGCGCCACTCTACGGCGCACGCCCTATTCGAGCAGATGGATTTTGGTGCAGCAGACCGAGATTGGCCCATCTGGCAGCACAACAAAGCAGTGGCCACGTTCTTGGTTGGAGACAAGACGAAAGCTCAAGCCATGTTTCGCGAAACCTGGGAGTGGCTCCGGAACCCAGCCACAGACTTTGATCCGAGAGGTGTGATCTGTATGCTTCTCCTCGGCAAGGAAGGACCCATGTCCGTTGACGGACTACCGATTGACGCGGCAGTCTTGCTAAATGCTTGTTTTGCCGAAGCCATCCCCGCAGATGATGCCCTCCCACAGGTGCGGAACCGATACCCGGAAGAATCTACGGCGTGGCTTGCACGAATCGAAGAGAGTGCTCAATAGAGCAAAGACCCGAAAGCGCGCCACTATACCTAAACGATTGCTCGATTCGCTTCAGTCCAGCCAGTCCTCGTCCTTCAGCTTCTTCGGCAGGTACGTCTTCGTCAGATACCGGAAGTCCTTGTTCGCCAGCGCGTCCAGCTCGTACTTGAGCCCGCTGCCGAGCATGCGCTTGATCTCTTCCTGCCAGGGCTTCTTCTCGAACCAGCGGTACTTCAAAAGCTCCTTCGCGCGGCTCACGTCCTTGTCGTTGAGCTTGATGCCCACGTTGCGGGGGAGGCCGTAGGCGTCGGGGTCGGCGCTGGAAAGCCCGATGAACTTGGCCTTGGGGATGGCCATGCGCTCGCTCTCGAAGGCGAGGTTGATGGAGCCCTGCTTGACGACGGAATAGATGTAGTAGCCCCACGGGTCGTTGTCGACGAGGACGTAGACGGGGAGCTTGTACTCCTCGTGGAGGCGGCGGGCCAGGCGGCGCACGCCGCGCGGGGGCTGGCCGTTGCCGGTGAGGAGCACGCAGTTGTAGCGGCGCCAGAACTTGTCCTCGGAGAGGCGGTTCCACTGCGTGCCCTTCTCGACGAGGAGGACGAAGTCCGCGGTGCAGCGGCGGATCTCGAGGTACTCGGGCTCCACGATCGACGGCACGGAGTAGCCGCCCTTGCCCAGGCGCGCGCAGTCCACGCGGTCGCCGTCGTCGCCGAACACCACGGGGCCCACGATGCTGCCGGCGTTCTCCGCGCGCACGTGGAGCTCCTCGCGGAGGGCGGCGAGGGTGACCTCCAGATCCTCGATCAGGGGGTCGGACTCGTTCTGCCCGTCGAAGGTGTTTTCGTGCGAGCCCTTCATGGTGTGCTTGGTGCGGTAGTAGATCTCGCGGAGCGACGTGGTGAGGTTCTGCCGCTGAAGCTCGCTGAGCGCGTCCGCGACCAGCACGGTCTGCATGAATTTCTTCGCCATGCCGACGTTGAAGAAGGTGCGCGCCTGCTTGCGCTTGCCGAGCTGAATGATGCCGCGCTTGGCGTCGAAGTTGACGTTGGCGAGGCTCCGCACCGGGATGGCGAGCGCCGGGTCCTTGCTCTTCTCCGCCGCGGTGATGACGGTGTCCGCCACGCTGATGAGCTTCTTCTCCACCGCCCCCACCTTCTTCGCCGCCGCTGCTTTTGCCATGTGTCTGTCCCTTTACTCGACGACCTGGTCCGCGCGCAAGAGGAAGGGCTGGGGCAGCGTGAGCCCCAGCACCTTGGCCGTCTTGAGGTTGACGGCGAGATAGTAGCGGCTGGGCCGCTCGACGGGCAGGCCGGCCGGAGTGGCGCCCTTGAAGAGCCGGTCCACGTAGGTGGCCGCCCGGCGATAGTTATCATCCAGACTCGCGCCGTACGACATCAGCCCACCCTCCTGGACGAGATTGCTCGACTCGTACATGGCGGGGATCCGATGGAGCGCGGCGAACTCCATGACGCGCTTGCGATTGAGCAAGGTCAGCGCGTCCGTCACGAGGTACATGGCGTCCGGCCGCTGCTTCGTCATGGCTGCGAAGGCCGTCTCGAAGTCATTCGGCTCGCGGACGCCGAGCTGCTGCACGGTGACGCGCAGGGTGTGGGCGGCCTTCGCCACGTTGTCGTAGCGCAGAACCATGCCCTGGTCGTCGGCGTTGTACAGCACCGCCATGCGCTCCGCCCTGGGGAGCGCCTCTTTGAGGAGCTCGAGCCGCTTGGCGCTGAGCTCGGCCGATTGGTCGGTCACCCCGGTGACGTTGCCGCCGGGGAACGCGAGGCTGTTGATGAGGCCGATGCCGTCGGCATCACCGACCAGCGCCATCACGATGGGAATGGTCGACGTGGCCCGGCGGGAGGCATTGGTCGACGGCCCCCCGGCCGTCACGATGACGTCGACTTTCTCGGCTACCAGTTCGGCGGCGAGCGTGGGCAGCTGGCCCTGCTGCCCCTCGCCAAACCGCGCGGCATACGTGACGTTCTGTCCCTCGACGTAGCCGAGGTCCTTCAGCGCCGCACGCAGCACGGCGGGCGGCGCACCATCCGGCGTGCGGGCGCCGCCGGTGAGGAAGCCCACGCGCCAGACCTTACCCTTCAGCTGCTGCGCGTGGGTGGCGGGCGGCGCGGCGAGCACGCCCAGGGCCAGGACGAGCGCGAGGACGGCCCGCAGCATCACTTGCGCCGCTTCGCGGACTTTTGCTTCGCGGACTTGGCGGCCCTCTCGGGCTTGGCCTTGGCCGCCTTCTTGGCGGCCCTCGCCGGCTTGGCCTTCACCGCCTTTGCGGCCTTCTTCCCCTTCGCCGGCTTCTCGCCCTCGGCCGCCTCCGTCTCCGCGGCGGCCGCCGCATCCGCCGCCACCGCCCGCGCCGCCTCCGGCAGCTCCGGCGCCTCGCCCTCCGTCCCCTCCGGCGTCACGATGATCGAGTGCGGCAGGCCCTCGGGGCCACTCTCGTGGCCGAGGATCTGGTCGGTCTTGGCCCCGCCGGTGCGCTTGAGGGCGATCCTCTGGAGCTGATTCTTCAGCTTCTCCTTCGGGATGCGGCCGCCCTTGAGCCGGGCGCAGGCCTCCACCACTTCCTCGATGTAGAGCTCGAAGATGTTGCGCCGGCGGAACTCGCTCTTGGCGCGCTCGCGGCGGCGGAGGAAGACGCCCAGGCGGCGGCCGCACTCCTGAAGCGCGAGCTTGATCTCCTTCCGGATCTCGTCGTAGTCGGCGATGGCTTCCTTCGACTCGCTGGTGAACGGCACCCACACGCTCGCCATGTGGACGAAGATCACCATGGGCCCGGCGGGGAGGGCACCGCGCGACTGGGCCACGCCGTAGTTCTTCCACGCGGTCTCGAGCGCGGCCTTGAAGGTGGCGCAGGCCGCCTGCTGGTAGAGGAGCGGGACGCGGTTGGCGTAGCGGATGACGCGCGCCAGCTCGTTGTCGTCCTCGGCCTCCTCGCCCTCGGCCAGGGGGACCGCAGGCGCCTCCGCGGCCGCGGCGGCGGCCGCCTGCTGCTCCGGCCCGCGGCCGAAGGCCAGGCCCGCCTCGATCACGAAGGGATTGCCGCGGTAGACCGCGGGCGGACGCGTGACGGCGGTATAGAACTCGCCCTTGATCTGCTTGTAGAGGCCGTGAAGGATCGCCTTCTCGCCGATGGGCGAGATGCAGTTGGACGGCGGGGCCATGATCTTCGTGGCCTGGATGGCCCGGTAGAGGGCCTCCGCGGCCGCGCCGTGGATGTTCCGCGGCCGCGCGTTGGGCGAGAGCTTGGCGGTCTTGCAGATCTCCTGCGCGAGCGCCGGCGAGACGCGGCTGAAGTCGCCGGAGAGGAAGCCCGTCAGCCAGTGACTCCGCGTGTCGTGGAGCATGCGGAGCAGCACGCCGAACTCGATGCCGTAGGGGTGCGGCTTGATTTCCTTCGGCTGGGGCGGCAGCTCCTGGATGGTGCGCGCGTACTCGCGCGTGTCGCCTTCGGGCATCTTGTAAGTGAGGCGCACATGCGGGTTGGCGATGGCCACCTGCTCGAGGAACTCGTCCACCGAGGCGCGGCCCTTCTGATAGCGCCCCTCGATCTCCATCGTCACCTGCGTGCCGCGAGGGTGCTCCCAGTCGATCTTCTTCGACTCGAAGATGCGCGGCTCGTTCTTCTTGGTGTCGATCTGCACCTCGAAGTAGTGCGCGGCCGCCTTGGGGCCCGTGCGCGAGGTGATCTGCACGGGCTTGCCGGTGGTGAGCTGGGCGTACATGCCGGCGGCGGAAATGCCGATGCCCTGCTGGCCCCGGCTCATGCGCAGGCGATGGAACTTCGAGCCGTAGAGGAGCTTGGCGAAGATGGGCGGGATCTGCTGCCGGACTATTCCAGGGCCGTTGTCGCTCACGGTGACGCGAAAGCGCGTGGCCTGGGCCGGCGTCGGCGGCGGGCCGCCGTTGGCCGGGACCACCTCCACGTTCACGAGCACGTCGGGGAGGATGCCGGCCTCCTCGGCGGCGTCGAGGGCGTTATCCACCGCCTCCTTCACGCACGTGAGCATGGCCTTGCGCGGGTTGTCGAAGCCGAGGAGATGGCGATTCTTGGTGAAGAACTCGGAGACGGAGATCTCGCGCTGCCGCGCGCCCATCTCGACGGCGGACACCGTCTTCACCGCGGGGGCCTTGGGGGCGACGGTTTCGACTTGCGACGGGGAGGGTTCGGCCTTCCGAGCGGCGGCGACCTTGGCAAGTGCGGCAGTCATCTATCTCCTTGATACCACGAGCGCGTCGTGGACGACGAGACTCGCCGCCCGGGCGGCCGCTGCCATACGCGTGTCGAACGAGGCAAGCGACGCCGCACGGGCGGAAGCAGCCAGCGCCAGGTGCAGGGCGTCGGAAGCTCGGAGGGGGATGTCCCCCAGGCTCAGCAGGAGGTGCTCCGCCCGGCGGTGCACCTCACGAGTAAGCTCGACGCGCTGGTAGGCTCCCTCGTCCACCCGCGCGAGGATGGCGTGCTGCACCCGGCGCGCAGCGTCCCGAGGCAGCGCGCCCCCACGTACGCGTCGCGCCAGCGCGGACGCGGCTTCCGTCACGCAGAGGTCCGATACCAGCAAATCGTCTCGCCCCTCCACGAGAGCGTTGAACGCATCGCTGCCCGCTTCCGGCAGATAGAGCTTGAGGAGGGCGCTGGTGTCGCAGTAGACGGGGCCGGGGAGCCCGGCGCGGTACGCCGCCCGCTGCTCGCGTACGGCGCGGCGCGGGCTAGACGCGGTCCTCACGGTCCTCCGCGACGTCGCTGGAGATTGGGGGATCGAGCACTGGCATCTTCCGCCGAAACGCGGCGAGGTTCGGCACCCCCTTGCCGCGCGGCCGGTCCGGCGGCACCAGCTTCGCCACCGGCCGACCTCGCTCGGTGATCACGATTTCGCGGCCCTTCCGCACTTCTTCCAGGAGCGCGGACAGGTTCTGGCGAGCTTCCCGGACGCCGGCAGTACGCATGATGTAAATGTGCTACATGTAGCACTTCGAGTCAACTGGACGCGATCGGCGCAGTCGCCGCCCTCTGGTCTGGGCTAGGATCGACCCATGAGCGACACGCTCGCGTTCGTACTCCAGTACGGCTACGTGGTGCTCTACCTCTGCGTGATGGCCGAGCAGATCGGTCTCCCCGTTCCCGCGGTGCCCGTCCTGCTCGGCGTGGGGGCGCTCGCGGGGGCTGGTTCGATGAGCTTCCCGGTCGCGCTGGGTGTGGTGCTGGCGGCGTCGTTGCCCCCCGACCTCGTGTGGTACGAGCTCGGGCGGCGCCGCGGCACGCGGGTGCTCGCCCGCATCTGCGCGATCTCGCTCGAGCCGGACTGGTGCGTGCACCGGACCGAGCGGATATTCCTGCGGTTCGGCCGGAAGCTGCTGCTGGTCGCCAAGTTCGTGCCGGGGCTCAGCGCATTGTCGGCTCCGGTCGCTGGGGCGGCCCAAGTTTCGCGGTGGCAGTTCATCCTGCTCGATGTCACAGGCGCGTTGCTGTGGTCCGGGACGTGGCTGGGGATCGGCTATCTCTTCAGCGGCGCGCTGGACGTGATGGTGGGTTGGGTCCACCGGCTGGGCGGCTGGGCGCTGCTGTGGGCGGGGGTGGGCCTGGCCGCCTATATTGGCTACAAGTACGCGGAACGGCGGCGGATCTTCCGTGAGCTCAGGATGGCGCGCATCACGCCCGAGGAGCTGAAGAGCCGGCTCGAGGCGGGCGACGCCAGCTTCACGATCATCGACACCCGCACGATGCTGGACGTGAAGAGCGTGCCCTATCTGATCCGCGGCGCGCTCTGGATCGAGGCGGACGAGGTGGAGCGGCGCCGCGACGAGCTCCCGCGGGATCGGGAGATCGTCCTCTACTGCACCTGACCCAACGAGGCCACGAGCGCCCGGGTGGCGCTACGGCTCAAGCGGCACGGCGTCATGCGGGTGCGGCCCCTCCTCGGCGGGCTAGCGCTCTGGATGGAGCGCCAGTACCCGGTTGACAGGGTGCCGGAGCCAACGAGCGTCGCTAGCTAGGCGAGGGTCGCGCTCTAGCGGTTACTTCTTGTCCTTGTGAGCCAGAGCCACCGCGGCCTCGGGCGTCAGCACCTGGAAGGTCATCGACTCCATCAGGTAGAGGCGCACCGTGGTATCGGTGTGGCTCTGGTAGCCGATGGAGATGTCGGTGCCGACGGTCAGCTCGAAGTCCCCGCCGCGCAGGCTCATCACCACCGCGCCGTTGACCGCGGGCGCCCAGATGAGCGGTCCGTCCACCAGCTTGCGCACGACGTTCAGGACCGGGTAGCCGCCGTCGCCGCGCGCCTGGGTCAGCTCGGTGTAGTAGCGGGGTCCGAGCGCGATGGCGTATGGCCCGTCGACGCCGGCCAGGCGCAGGAGCCGCGTCGCCTCGGCGACCGCGTGCGGGTAGCCCTCGCCCTCCGCGGGGATGGGCAGGATGGGATGCGACGAGGCCTTGTCGATGCCGGTGATGCCGGCGACCTGATAGCCGTGGAAGATGATGGTGTCCTCGCCATAGGCCATCTGGCTGGCGGCGTCGATCAGGGGCTGGAGCTCCGGATCCTTCGCGCCGCGCTCGACCGCGTCCAGCTCCTCGCGCGACAGCTCGAAGTACACCCGCAGGTCCACGAGGGGCAGGGCCAGGCGCCGCGACGCCTCGACGTTCGGCCCGGGCGGCGTGCTGATCCGCTCGCGGCGCCCGGTGCTCACGGCGGCCTTCGCCGGACCCTCGGGACCGTTGAAGTCCACCATCTTCCGCCCGGCCAGCTTCAGCTTGAGGACGCGCTTGGCTTCGGCGTCGATCTCCTTCCATGCCGCCGACGAGATGGGGGCCAGCTCGCGTGCGAGGTTGTTCATAGTGCGGGCCCGCCCTTCAGGCTACCGATTCCCAGCGAGCCGCCGCCACTACCGCCACCGGTACCTTTTTCCCCGGCGTCCACGCCCGCCTCCTCGGCCGCTTGCGCCTTCTCGATCCCGATGAGCGAGCCGGTGGTGAAGAGATACTCCTTCAAGTGCTCGTCCATCTTGGCGTCACGGCGCCGATACCACTCGAGGAGCATGGCGAAGTGCTCTTTCTCCTCGTCCCGGTTGTGCGCGAGGATGGCCTTGAGATCCCCGTCGGTGGCCGCGTCGACGCGCTGGTCGTACCAGTCGGCCGCCTCCAGCTCTTCCTGCATCGAGGTGAGCGCGCGGTGATTGTCCTGGGTCTCCGGCCGCAGCTTGTCTTCCGATTCGTGGTATCCAACCGAGTTGGCCATGGTCGCTCCTGTGAGAGGTTGCTGCTGTGAAGGGGCTTGCACTCATCGTAGCACCTCGCGAGGGTGTGCAGTCGCCGCGCTCCCGTCTGGGCTAGAATCAGGCCCATGAAGATCCGCATCGGGGTGGGAGCGGCGGGCGCGGTGTCGACGCCGGAGCAGCTGGGCGAATTGATGACGGCGCTGGACGAGCGCGGGTTCGACTCGATCTGGCTCTCCGAGGTGCTGACGGGTCCCGTGCCCGATCCCGCCGTGGGGCTGGCGTGGGCGGCCGCCTTCAACGCGAAGGTGAAGCTCGGCACCACCATGCTGCTCCCCGGGCGCAACGTGCTGCGCCTCGCCAAGCAGCTCGCGACCCTCGACGTGCTCTCCCGCGGCCGGCTGCTGGTGACGCTGGTGCCCGGCCTCACCTATCCGCCCGAGCGCGAGGCCATCGGCGTTGAGCCCAAGCAGCGCGGCGCGGTGATCGACGAGGCGCTGCCGCTGCTGCGCCGGCTCTGGGCTGGCGAGACGGTGAGCCACGAGGGCTTGTGCGGCTCGTTCAAGGACGTGAAGGTGACGCCGCGCCCCGTGCAGCAGCCGCTGGAAGTCTGGCTGGGCGGCAACATTCCCTCCGCGCTCGAGCGCTGCGGCCGGCTCTCCGACGGGTGGCTGCCGTCGCTCATCACGCCGGAGGAGGCGGCGGCCGGCCGCGCGGTGATCGAGGAGGCGGCGGCCAAGGCCGGCCGCGCGATCAGCGGCGAGCACTTCGGCATGAGCATCGGCTACGCGAGCCAGCCCATCGATCCCGCCACCGCCAAGGTGATGGCGGCGCGGCGCCCGCGCGCGCTCGAGCTCACGCCGGTGGGCTACCCTCCCCTGCGGGAGAAGATCGAGAGCTTCCTGAAGGTGGGCTTCTCCAAGTTCGTGGCGCGCCCCGTGGTGCCGCCCGCCTCCTGGCGCGCCGAGCTCGACGCCCTCGCCGGCGCCGTCGGCGATCTGCAGACCTGAGCGCGCCGGACCTGCCGAACGTGCGCCGCATCCTGCTGATCCGCCACGGCGAGACCGCCGGCAACGCGGCGCGCATCGTCCAGAAGCCGGATATCCCCCTCTCGCCCCGCGGCGAGGCCCAGGCCGACGCCCTCGCCCGCCGCCTCGCCGGCGACGGCATCACGCAGATCTTCTCGAGCGATCTCGAGCGCGCCGCTGCCACCGCCCGCCGCCTGCGCGCGACCACGGACGCCCCCATCGCCTTCGATCCCCTGCTCCAGGAGCGAAACTTCGGCGACGTGCGCGGCACGCCCTACGAGCAGCTGGGCTTCGATCTCTTCAAGCCCGACTACGCGCCGCCCAACGGCGAGACGTGGGAGATGTTCCACGCGCGCGTGGACCAGGCGTGGGAGCGCATCCAGGCGATGGCGGCGAGCACGGCCGGCACGCTCGCCGTGGTCACCCACGGCCTCGTCTGCCGCTCCATCGCCGCGCGGCACGTCGTGCTCGCCGACGGCATGCTGGTGCCCGAGAAGTGGGAGAACACGTCGGTGACCATCGTGGACGCGCAGACCCCCTGGCGCGTCAGCGTGCTAAACTGCGTCGCGCATCTCGAGGATCCCGAGCTGAGGCCGGCGCAGGGCGCCACCGTCTGATCCGCGGCGCCCATCACGAGGAGGACCTATGGCACGCATCGAGCCCTTGAGCATTCACGAGGTCGACGACGAGATCCGCCATCTCTGCGAGGAGTCGGAGCGCCAGAGCGGCACTTCGAAGAGCACCCGCACCTACGCGAAGAATCCCGCGGTGCTGAAGGCCCTCACCGCCTTCCGTGCCGCGCTGGCCAAGGCGAGCGCGCTGGATCCCGTGCTGCGCGAGCTGGTGCGGATCAAGATCGCGGGGCTCAACGCCTGTCGCTACTGACTCACCGTGCGCTATGCCGGGGCCCGGCATGCGGGAGCGACGGAAGAGAAGATCGCGGCGATCAATGACGAGACGTCCACCCTCCTGACGCCGCGCGAGCGCGCGGCGCTCAAGTTCGCCGAGAAGCTCGCGGTGGACCACCAGAAGGTCGACGACGGGCTCTGGGCCGAGGTGCGGGCGCACTTCTCCGAGGCCGAGGTCATCGAGCTGGTGGCCCACACCACGCTCTACATCGGCTTCGGTCGCTTCAACGAGATCGTGGGCCTGGAGCCGAGCTAGCTCGGGGGTGGCGTGTACGACCTCGCCATCGTCGGCGGGGGCATTGGCGGCTCCACGCTCGCAACGGTGATGGCGCGTGCGGGGGCCCGCGTCCTGGTCGTGGAGCGCGAGCAGACCTTCCGCGACCGCAACCGCGGCGAGTACATCCACCCATGGGGCGTGGTGGAGGCCCGCGCGCTGGGCATCGAGCGGCGCCTCCTGGAGACGTGCGGTCACCCGGTGCCCTGGCGTAGCACTTACGCCGACGGCGCCCTGATCAGCCGGCGAGACATCACGGCGGCACGGAGCTGCTCGGGTATCGGCTTCCATCACCCCGAAATGCAGGAGGCGCTGCTCGCCCTCGCGCGAGAATCCGGTGCTGAGGTGCGGCGCGGCGTCGTCGTGACGGGCGTGCGGCCCGGCACGTCACCCTCGCTGCAGCTGGAAGACGGTGGGCAGGTTCCCGCCCGGCTCGTGGTGGCCGCTGACGGCCGGACCTCACATGCCCGCGAGTGGGCGGGCCTCCCAACGCTGCGCGATCCCGAGCTCCTCGTGATCGCCGGCATCTTCCACGGTGAACTCGACCTCCCGAGTGACTCCGTACACACCGTGTACGAGCCCCGACGGGGTCAGGGCGTGCTCATCTTCCCCGTGGGGCGCGAGCGTTTCCGCTCTTATTTCTTCTACGCGCGCGAGGGGTCGCCTCGTCCATTGCATGGGGCACGCCATGCCGGTGATTTCGTCGCCGCATGCGTGGAGACCGGCGCGCCTCCCGCATGGTTCGCGCGCGCTCGGGTGCTAGGCCCTCTCGCCTCCTTCGAGGCGTGCGATCGCTGGGTGGAGCGCCCGCACCGCGAGGGCGTGGTCCTCATCGGTGACGCGGCCGCCACCACCGATCCGACGTTCGGCGACGGGCTCTCGCTCACGCTGCGCGACGTGCGCACCCTGCGCGATCGGCTGCTCGACACGTCCGACTGGGGGGAGGCGGCCGACGCCTACGCGGAGGAGCATGTGCGCTACTACGGCGCGCTGCGTCGCATCCAGGGCTGGACGCGCGAGCTCTTGTACGAGCGCGGACCGGCGGCCGAGGCGCGGCGGGCGCGCGCGCTACCGCTGCTGGCCAAGGAGCCGGACCGCCGGCTCGACTACGGGACCTGGGGGCCCGACGGGCCCGACGACGAGGAGGCCCGTCGTCGCTTCTACGGCGAGGATCAAAAGACGCTATAGTAGCGGGCCAAGCGTCAGACAGGAGGCCTTCATCCACATGGAGATCACCGGCATAGCGAGCGAGAACAGTCACCGGCGCCGCTTCCTCTTGAAGGCCGGCGGGGCGCTGGCGGCGATGGGGGCGGCCGCCGTGGTCGAGGCGCCCGCGGTGATCGCGCAGCCCAAGGTGAAGTGGCGGCTCTCCACCGCCTATCCCGCCTCTCTCGACACCCTGCACGGGGCCGCCGAGCGCCTCGCCGCCATCGTGAGCGAGATGAGCGGCGGGCGCTTCGTCATCGAGGTCTATCCCGGCGGGCAGATCATGAAGCCCTTCGACTGCTTCGACGAGACCTCGAAGGGCACGATCGAGGCCTTCATGTCCGTGCCGTACTACTTCACGGAGCGCAAGAAAGAACCGGCATTCGAGTGGTTCACGACGGTGCCGTTCGGGATGAATCCCGAGGGCATGTCCGCCTGGTACCACTACGGCGACGGCCTGAAGCTGCTTCAGGAGAGCTACGGCGCGTTCAACCTGGTGCCGAAGCCCGGCCACGCCTTCGCCCCGCAGATGGGCGGATGGTTCCGCAAGAAGATCAACTCGACCGCCGACTACAAGGGCCTGCGCATGCGCATCGGCGGACTCGGCGGCAAGATCATCGGGCGGCTCGGCGCCACCGGCATCCTCATGCCCGCCTCGGAGATCTTCGGCGCGCTCGAGCGCGGGGTCATCGACGCGGGCGAGTGGGTGGGGCCCTATGACGACATGAAGCTCGGCCTCCACAATACCGCCCCGTACTACTACTACCCCGGCTGGCACGAACCCGGCACGATGCAGGGCTTCGGCTTCTACCGCAAGGCCTACGACGCGCTGCCTGTCGATCTCCGGCAGACGCTCGACCACGCCGCCACCGCCACCGAGGTGTACGGGATCAGTCTCTATCACCAGCGGAACGCGGCGGCGCTGGCGCAGATGCGGGCGGAGTTCAAGGGCAAGATCGAGCTCGTCCAGTTCCCGGCCCCGGTCTTGAAGGAGCTGAAGAAAATAGCCGCCGGGGTTCTCCATGAAGAGTCGGAGAAGACGCCGATGGCGAAAAAGGTCTACGCCTCGTTCAACAAGTTCCAGGCGCTGGTCGGGGCCTGGGACCTGGTCGCCGAGGGCGCCGCCCACCAGTACGTGATCCGGTGACGATGCGCGTCCTCCTCCTGGCACTCGCGCTGATGCTCTCGCTGCCGCCGGCGGGGGAGGCGCAGGAGCCGCGGCGGCCCATACGCATCGGCGTGCTCAACGCCGCGTTCGCGGCCAGCCATCCCACCGTGGAGGGCCTCAAGGCCGGGCTCAAGGAGCTCGGATACGAGGACGGCCGCGACGTGACGTTCGACATCCGCTTCACGGAAGGCCGGCTCGACACGATGCCCGAGGCGGCGGGGGCGCTGGTCAAGTCGGGGGTGGACCTGATCTTCACGAGCCAGGAGGCGGCGACCAAGGCCGCGCGCGAGGCCTCGTCGACCATCCCCATCGTGTTCACGCTGGTGGGGGATCCCGTCGGCGCCCAGCTCGTGGGCTCGCTCGCGCGGCCGGGCGGCAACGTGACCGGCGTGTCGAGCCTTCAGACCGAGCTGATGGCCAAGCGCCTGGAGGTGCTGCGCACGGTCGTGCCGACGGTGCGCCGCGTCTGGCTCCTCTACTACGGGGCGGATCTCGGCACCACGCCCATGATCAACCGCGCCCTCGAGGTCGCCCAGGCCATGCGGCTCGAGATCGTGCCGCGCGGCGTGCTCGAGGGCTCGGCGCTCCCCACTGTGCTCCGCGACGTGCGCCGTGACGACGCCGTGCTCGTCCCCGAGGGCTCGAATCCCGAGCTGGTCATCGCGATCATCGGGCGCGCGCTCGCGCTGCGTCTGCCCAGCGTGTTCGGCACCGGGCTATGGGTGGGCCACGGCGGCCTCATCTCCTACGGCCCGGATTACTACGCCCAGGGCGTGCAGGCGGCGGGGCTGGTCGCCAAGATCGTACGCGGGGCCGCGCCCCAGGATCTGCCGGTGGTGGGCGCGGAGAAGATCGACCTCGCGGTGAACCTCAAGACCGCGGAGCAGCTCGGCGTCACGGTGCCGCGAAAGATCCTGCTGCGCGCCGACGCGTTCCGTCGGTGAGACGCCTCCTCCCCCGCAGCCGCCTCTTCCGGAAGTACGTCGTCGTCCTCCTGGTCCTCATGGGCGGCGTCTTGCTCGCCTCGAGCCTGGTCGAGCTCTACTTCGCCTACCGGGAGACCCAGCGCGCGATCGTGCGCGTCGAGCGCGCCAAGGCGGTGGCGGCGGCGGGGCACATCGAGGAACTGCTGAAGCAGGTCGAGCTGCAGGTCCGCGCGACGACCCGCACCGCGTCCGACGACCCCGACGCGAGCCAGACCGGCCCGGCGCGCCTCGGCTTCCGCCAGGACCTGGGGGCGGCGCTGGCGGAGCAGCGCGAGCTCGATTTCGTCCGCGTGTTGCGCAATGTCCCCTCCGTCGTGGCGCTGCGCCACGTGGACCTCACCGGGCGCGAGCAGCTCCGCGTCTCGCGCCTGGACCCCGACGTCGTCGGGAGCGGCGACGACCACTCCCAGAAGCCCGAGTTCCTGGCGGCGCGCGGGGGTAAGACGCACTGGAGCGCCGTGTACTTCAAGAACGAGTCGGAGCCCTACGTGACGCTGGCCGTCCCCGCCGGCAAGTACGCGGTCGAGGTCACGAGCGCCGAGGTGAGCCTCGCCCCCGTCGTGCGCATCGTGAGCCTGATCGAGGCGGGCCCCGGCGGCTACGCCTACGTGGTGGATGCAGAGAACCACCTGGTCGCCCATCCCGACCATCGCATGCTCCGAGCCCGCCGCGATCTCTCGGCGCTGGCGCAGGTGAAGGCGGCGCGGGCCGAGGATCCGGGCGCGGCGGCGACCGAGCGCAGGGCCCTGGTCGCAGAGGGCCTCGGCGGCGGGCGCATGCTCGTGGCGCACGCGCTGATCCCCGGGCCCGGCTGGATGGTGTTCGTCGAGCGGCCCGCGGCCGACGCCTACGCGCCGCTGCGCGCGCCCATCGCGCGCAGCGCGGTGATCTTCGTCCTGGGGTTGGGGCTATCGATCCTGGCGAGCGTGCTCCTCGCGCAGCGCATGGTGGCCCCCATCCGCAGGCTCCAGGAAGGGGCGGCCCGCATGGGCGCCGGCGAGCTGGGCCACCGGATCGCGCTGCGCACGGGGGACGAGCTGGAGGCCCTGGGCGACGAGCTCAACCGCAGCGCCGGGCAGCTCTCGGAGTCGTACGCGAACCTCGAGCAGAGGGTGGAGGCGCGCACCCGCGAGCTCGCCGCCGCCAACGCCGGGCTCACCGAGGCCCTGCAGGAGCTGCAGGCCTTGGGCGAGGTCGGCCAGGCGCTGAACTCGAGCCTCGATCTCGAGACCGTGCTCAGCACCATCGTCACCCGCGCGAGCCGGTTCGCCCGCGCCGACGCCTGCACGGTCTACGAGTACGACGAGGAGAGGGGCGAGCTACTACTCCGCGCGACCCACAATCTGGACGAGGCGGTGGTCGCGGTCGCGAAGCGTTCCCCCATTCGACGTGGCGAGGGCGTGGCGGGGCGCCTGGCGGTGACGCGGCAACCCGTGGAGATTCCCGACATCGCGGAGGAAGGCGCCTACACTGGGCCGCTGCGCGACGTCCTGTTACGGACGGGCAACCGTGCGCTCCTCGGCGTGCCCTTGCTCCACGAGGACCGCCTGGTGGGGGCGCTCACCGTGAACCGCAAGTCGCCCGGGCGCTTCGCGCCGGAGATCATCGCGCTCCTCACCACCTTCGCCAGCCAGTCGGCGCTGGCCATTCAGAACGCGCGGCTCTTCCGCGAAATCGCCGAGAAGAGCCGTGAGCTCGAGTCGGCGAGCAAGCACAAGAGCGAGTTCCTGGCCAACATGTCGCACGAGCTGCGCACGCCGCTCAACGCCATCCTCGGCTTCTCCGAGGTGCTGGCGGAGGGGATGTTCGGCGAGGTCAACGAGAAGCAGTCCGAGTACCTGCGCGACATCCTGGAGTCGGGCCGGCATCTCCTCTCGCTCATCAACGACATCCTCGACCTCTCGAAGATCGAGGCCGGGCGCATGGAGCTGGACGTGACCGACTTCGACCTGCCGAACGCCATCGAGAACGCGCTGATCCTGGTGCGCGAGCGGGCGGCCCGGCGCGGCATCGCGCTCGGCCACACGGTCGACGCGAGCCTCGGCACCGTGCGCGCGGACGAGCGCAAGCTCAAGCAGGTGCTGCTGAACCTCCTGTCGAATGCGCTCAAGTTCACGCCGGAGGGTGGGCGTGTGGACGTGCGGGCGGAGAGCCGCGGGGACGCGGTCGAGATCTCGGTCACGGACACCGGGGTCGGCATCGCCCCGGAGGATCAGGAGACGGTCTTCGAGGAGTTCCGCCAGGTGGGCGCGATGGACAAGAAGGTCGAGGGCACCGGGCTCGGCTTGGCGCTCTCGCGTCGCTTCATCGAGCTCCACGGCGGGCACATGTGGGTGAAGAGCGAGGTGGGCGCGGGCTCGGTGTTCGCGTTCACCCTTCCGATCGCGTAACTACGCTATGCTGTGAAGATGGACGACGTCGGGCGCCGTGACTTCCTGAAGCACGCCACCACGCTGGGTGCGCTTGCGGTATCGATGAAGGCCGGCGTGCGGCTGGCCGCGGCGCAGGGGAGGCCGACGATGAAATTCGAGCTGAAGGTGAGCGACGTCGAGTTCCTGCGCACGCCGAAGGGCCGCCAGCTGATGGCGCGCGTCTATCAGCCCCAAGGCACCGGGCCCTTCCCCACGGCGCTCGACCTGCACGGCGGAGCCTGGCGCCGCAAGGATCGGCTCGCCGAGGAGCCAATGGACCGCGCCATCGCCGGGAGGGGCGTGCTCGTGGTGGCCATCGACCTCAGGCTCTCGGACGAGGCGCCGTACCCGGCCTCGGTGCAGGACGCGAACTACGGCGTGCGCTGGCTCAAGTCGCGCGCGGCCGAGTGGAATGGCGATGCCTCAAGGCTGGGCATCTACGGGAGCAGTAGCGGCGGCCACGTCGCCCAGCTCCTGGCCCTGCGCCCGCGCGATCCCCGCTACGGCGCGATTCCCCTGCTGTCGGCGCCGAGCGTGGACGCCACCGCGGCCTACGTCGCCACGCGCTCGCCCATCAGCGACACCGTCGCGCGCTTCCACCAGGCCGAGAAGATGAAGCGCGAGGCCATGATCGAGAACAACCGTGTCTACTTCAATCCGTGGGAGACGATCCATGACGGCAATCCTCAAGAGATTCTCGAGCGCCGCGACTTCGCCGCCCTGGTGCCGATGCTGATCATGCAGGGCGCGCTCGACGACAACGTACTGCCGGCCGTGCAGGAGAAGTTCGCCGCGACCTACCGCGCCGGCGGCGGGATCTGCGAGCTGACCGTCTTCGAGAACAGCGAGCACGAGTGGGTGGCCAAGCCCGGGCCGCAGACGACCCGCGCCCAGGAGATGGTCAAGGCCTTCATCGCGCGCCAGTCCGCTGCCACCCCGTCCGCAGGAGGCAGATCGTGACCAAGATCATCACACCCCCGCAAGCCGAGCCGATCCTCGAGGTCGCCCGTGAGCTGCTGCCGCCCGGCATGGAACTGATCGTCGTCGATCCGGCCAAGCCGGAGTTCTACGATAAGGCGGCGGACGCCGACTACTACCTGGGCTCGCCGCGCACGGGAATCGGCAACGAGTTCTTCCGCGCCGCGCCGAAGCTCAAGCTGGTGCAGCTCACCAGCGCCGGCTACGATCGGGTCGACCTCGAGGCCGCGCGCAAGGCCAAGGTGCCGGTGGCCAACAACGGGGGCGCCAACTCGATCGCGGTGGCCGAGCACGCCGTCATGCTCATGCTGGCCGTGTACAAGAAGCTCGTGTACCACCACCTCAACGTCGTCTCCGGCACCTGGCGAGCCGCCGACTTCGCTTCCGCGCGGACGTACGAGCTGGAGGGTAAGCGGCTGGGCATCGTCGGGCTCGGCAACATCGGCAAGAAGGTCGCGCGCCTCGTGCAGGGTTTCGAGATGGACGTGCGCTACTACGACGTGGTCCGGCTCACTGCGGATGCGGAGGACGCCCTTGGCGTGCGCTTCGCGCTCTTCAACGAGCTGCTGCGGACGTCCGACGTGGTGACGCTGCACGTGCCGCTGAATGACGTCACCCGCAACATGATGTCCACCGCGCAGTTTGCGCGGATGAAGAAGACTGCGATCCTCATCAACACGTGCCGGGGCCCGGTGGTGGACGAGAACGCGCTGCACCAGGCGCTCACCGCGGGCACCATCGCGGCCGCCGGGCTCGACGTGATGGCGGAGGAGCCGCCGAAGAAGAACCATCCGCTCTTCTCGCTCCCCAACGTCACCCTGACGCCGCACAGCGCTGGACCGACCTGGGACAACTACGAGCGCGCGTACCGCAACGGCTTCGACAACATCCAGCGCGTGGAGTCCGGGCGGGAGCCACTCTGGGTGCTGCCCGAGCTGCGGGTGCCGCGCTAGGCGGGAAGCCGCTCGCTGACGATGAAGCGCTTGTTGTACGTGTAGGGGCGCACCTCGGGCTTCCAGCGCCCGATGTCGGAGGTGTCGTTCCAGAGCTTGGACATCGGCAGCTCGGGGTTCTCCACCTCGTACACGCAGAGGTACTTGGGCTCGGCGGGGTTCTTGGTCCGGTAGCGGACGGCGTTCACCGCGCCGGGCAGCTTCATCAGGAGCGGCAGGTGCTCGGTGTCGTAGAGCTCATTGAAGAGCGCCTCGCGGTGCGGCTCGATGTCCATCATCACCCAGAAGATGTACGGGGTCTTGCCGGTGAGGGCCTTGGCGCCGCCTACCCACTCGTAGATCGCGAGGTGGCGGTTCATCGTGTGCGGGCGCACCGCGGTGGGCCAGCGGCCCAGCTCGCCCGCCGTCTTGAAGGCCGCGCCCTCGACGATGCCGGGATCGTCCAGCTCGTAGGCGGCCAGATAGCGCGGCTCGGTGGGCGAGGGCTGCTTGAAGCGGCTCGCCCGCTGCACGCCCGGCACCTTCGCCAGGTTCGGCACGTGCTCGACGTTGTAGACCTCGTTGAACGCCGCCTCGTGATCGTGCGCCACGTCCATCCGCACCAGGAAGAGTCCCTTGCTCATGCGCGCACTCTATCACGCTGGGCTATGCTGTGCGCATGCGCGGCGTGCTCCCGGCCCTGCTCGCGGCGTGCTTCCTCTGGGTCGCGCCCGCCGACGCGCAGCCCAGCCCCGAGGCCATCCTGGCCGACTTCAAGATCTCGGAGGCCGACAAGCAGCGCGTGCTCAAGGGCGAACTCGTCTCGGCGGTGATCGCCGAAGTGTCGGAGCGCGATCTCTCGAACTCGTTCGTCTTCCTCGTCAAGGCCACGCCCGAGGAGCTCGCCAAACAGCTGGTGGAGGGCCAGCTGACCTCCGGCGACCCCCAGGTCAAGAGCTTCGGCATCCTGCACGGCGACGGCAGCCCCGCGGACATGAGCGGGCTGACGCTGTCCGAAGCCCAGGCCCAGGCCTTCGCGAAGGTCAAGCGGGGAAGCGCGCTGAACCTCGCCGCGAGCGAGATCACCGCCTTCAACGCGGCCGGCAGCGAGCGCGCGGCGGTGCTGCGGATGCTGCGGGAGGTGCTGCTTGGGCGCTATCGCGCGTATCGCGACGGCGGCCTCACGAGCATCACCCCCTACGAACGCGGCGGGAGCATCACCGACGTCGCGGGCGATCTGCGCAAGGCCACCGAGTCCTTCACGGTGATGAAGAAGTACCTGCCCGCGTTCCACGCGATGGTCCTCGACTATCCCAAGGCGATGGCGCCGAATGCGCGGGAGCGGTTCTTCTGGGCCATCTACGACGTCAATGGCACGCCGACCTACGTGCTCACCCATGTCATGACGGTGAACGACGGTGCGGGGCGCGCCTTCGCGACGCGGCAGTACTACGTCAGCCAGGGCTACAACGCGGAGCAGGCGGAGGGGGGCTTCCTGCCCGTTCAGGGCGGGACCATGGTCGTCTACGGGGCTCACGCCTTCACCGATCAGGTCGCCGGCATGGGCGGATCGATGAAGCGGGGCATCGGCCGCCGGGTGATGGCCGAGAAGCTCCGCGAGATGTTCGAGGCCAACCGGAAGCGGATCGAGCGCTAGCGCCGCGCGAGCGTCGCGAGCAGGTGGTCGCGGTTGAGCTGCGCAATCACATCGAGCCCGATGCCCTTCGGGCAGACGGCCTCGCACTCCCCGTGGCTGGAGCAGGCGCCGAAGCCCTCGCGATCCGCCGCCTCCACCAGCGACAGCGCGCGGCGCTCGCGCTCGGGCTGGCCCTGCGGCAGGCGCGCGAGATGGCTCACCTTGGCGCCGACGAACAGGGACGCGGAGCCGTTGGGGCAGGCGGCCACGCACGCGCCGCAGCCGATGCATTCGGCGGCGTCGAGCGCCCGCTCCACCGCCGCGCGGGCGATAGGGAGCATGTTGGCCTCGGGCGCGCTGCCCGCGCGCACGGAGACATAGCCACCCGCCTGCATCACGCGGTCGAGCGCGCGGCGGTCCACCACGAGGTCGCGCAGCACGGGGAAGGCGCCGGTGCGGAAGGGCTCGAGCGTGACGATGGCGCCGTCGCGGAAGGCGCGCATCGGCACGAGGCAGGTCGTGGTGCGCGGCAGCGGGCCGTGCGGGCGCCCGTCCACCACGATGCCGCAGGCGCCGCAGATGCCCTCGCGGCAGTCGCTGTCGAAGGCCACGGGCGGCTCGCCCCGCGCCACCAGCGTGTTGTTCAGCCGGTCGAGCGCTTCCAGCAGCGTCGTGTCCGGGGCGAGATCGTCCACCGGGTAGCGGACGAAGCCGCCCGGGTCCTCCGGATCGCGCTGCCGCCACACGCGGAAGACGACGTTCATCGGGGCCTCACTTGTAGGACCGCTCGAGGAGCGCCATCGACTCGAAGTGGAGGGGCTCCACGAGCCGCTCGGGGCCGCGGCCGCCCTCCTCCGGCAGCCAGGCCGCGACATGGGCGAAGCGCTCGTCATTGCGAAGCGCTTCGCCGTCGTTCGTCTGGTACTCGGTGCGGAAGTGGCAGCCGCAGGATTCCTCGCGCGCGAGCGCGTCGCGGCACATCAGCTCGCCCAGCTCGAGAAAGTCCGCCACGCGGCCCGCGCGCTCCAGCTCCTGGTTGAGCTCGCCGGCCCCGCCGGGCAGGGCGAGATCCTCCCAGAAGGCCTCGCGGAGCGCGGCCACTTCTTCCATGGATTTCACGAGGCCCTCGCGGCTCCGCTCGAGGCCGCAGTGATCCCAGAGCACGCGGCCCAGCGCGCGGTGGAAGTCGCCGGCGGGGCGCCGGCCGCCGACCCGGAGCAACCGCTCGACGCGCGCCCACACCGCCGCGCGCGCCTCGCGGGCCTCGGGCGCATCCTCCGTCACCGCGGGCAGCTGCGCCCCGGCGAGATAGTCGGCCAGCGTGTAGGGCAGGATGAAGTAGCCGTCGGCGAGACCCTGCATGAGGGCGCTGGCGCCCAGCCGGTTCGCGCCCTGATCGGAGAAGTTGGCCTCGCCGATCACGAAGAGCCCGGGGATGTTGCTCATGAGGTCGTAGTCCACCCAGAGCCCGCCCATCGTGTAGTGCGCGGAGGGCGCGACGCGCATGGAGCCCCGCAACGGGTCGTCGCCCGTGATGTGCTGGTACATCTCGAAGAGGTTGCCATAACGCTCGCGCAGCACCTCCACGCCGAGCCGCCGCGCGGCGTCGGAGACGTCGAGGTAGACTGCGCGGCCGCCCGGGCCCACGCCGCGCCCCTCCTCCATCATCGCCTTGCAGGCGCGCGAGCCCAGGTCGCGCGGGACGAGATTGCCGAAGCGCGGGTAGCGGCGCTCGAGGAAGTAGTCGCGCTCGGCCTCGGGAATGTCCTGCGGCGAGCGCGCGTCCCCCGCGCGGATCGGCACCCAGAGCCGCCCGTCGTTCCGCAGCGACTCGGACATGAGCGTGGTCTTGGCCTGGTCCGCGCTCGTCGCGGGCAGGCAGGTCGGGTGGAACTGGACGAAGCCGGGATTGGCGAAGGCCGCGCCGCGCCGATGCGCGCGCCAGATGGCCGTGCAGTTGGAGGCTTTCGCGTTGGTGGAGAGGTAGTAGGCATTGGCGTAGCCGCCGGTGGCCAGCACCACCGCGTCGGCGAGATGCGTCTCCAGCGCGCCCGTGACGAGGTCGCGCGCGATCACGCCGCGGGCGCGCCCGTCCACCACGACGAGGTCCAGCATCTCGCGGCGGGGGAGCAGGGTGACGCCGCCGGCCGCCTCCTCCTTGGCCAGCGCACCGTAGGCGCCGAGCAGGAGCTGCTGGCCGGTCTGCCCGCGCGCGTAGAACGTGCGCGAGACCAGCGTGCCGCCGAAGGAGCGGTTGGCGAGGTGGCCGCCGTACTCGCGGGCGAACGGCACGCCCTGGGCCACCGCGTGGTCGATGATGCGCGCGGACAGCTCGGCCAGGCGATAGACATTGGCCTCGCGCGAGCGGAAGTCGCCGCCCTCGAGCGTCTCGTGAAAGAGGCGCGCCACGCTGTCGCCGTCGTTCTGGTAGTTCTTGGCCGCATTGATCCCGCCCTGGGCGGCCACGCTGTGCGCGCGCCGGGGGGAGTCGTGGAAGACGAGGCAGCGCACACGATAGCCGAGCTCGGAGAGCGTGGCTGCCGCGGAGGCGCCGGCCAGCCCTGCCCCGATCACCAGCACGGTGTGGAAGCGCCGGCGCGTGGGCCCGACCAGCGCCAGCTCGTCGCGGCGCCGCTGCCACTGCGTGTCGAGCGGACCGCCGGGCACCCGCGGATCGAGCACGGACGCGGCCGCCACCGGCATCACCTGAGCCACCCCGCGAGCACGGCCAGCGGCACCGAGGCGAAGCCGAGCGCCACCGCCGCCGACAGGGCCGCCACCGCGGGGCGCCGGCGTCGCACGGCGCCGTCCGGCGAGACGCCCAGGCTTCGCATGGCCGCCCAGAGCCCGTGGAAGAGGTGGAGGCCCAGCAGCAGCGCGGCGCCGATGTAGACGCCCGCCATCAGCGGGGAGTGCAGACCGCGCACAACGTTGGCGTACACGTGACCGGGCAGGAAGCCGGGCAGCCGGACGCCGAACGTGAGATGGAGCACGTGGAAGATCACGAAGGCGAGCAGCAGCGCTCCGCCCACCCGCATGCTCCGCGCTGCCCACGTGGAGGCGCGGGGGCCGCGGGCCTGATGCCGCGGCCGCGCCGCGCGGTCGGCGCGCGTGAGCGAGACGACCCCGGCCACGTGCACCGCGGCGGCCACGACGAGGCCTATTCGAACCGCCCAGAGGGCGGCCGGCACCCTCCGGAGGCTCGCCGCGTAGCCGTCCGCCGCCTGCGGCCCGGAGAACACCGTGAGGTTGCCGGCCACGTGGAGGATCACCCAGAGGCAGAGGATCAGGCCGGAGGCGGCGACCAAAGCCTTCTTGCCCACCGTCGATCGCCACAGCGCGCGGAGCGGATGCCATGTCGTCATGACCTCCATGCTGCCGCCGGGCCTTTCATTAGTCGCATGCATTCGCTTCTCTCGACTATTTAGGTAAACTTATTAATAGCCATGCACGTCGAGACTCTGAAGACCTTCTGCGACCTGGTGGAGACGGGTAGCCTCTCGCGGGCGGCCCGGATGAACCTGGTCTCCCAGTCCGCGGTGAGCCAGCAGCTCCGGGCCCTGGAGCGGCGCTACGGCCGGCGCCTGATCGAGCGGGCGCCGCGCATCGGCGCGCGGGCCACCGAGGCGGGCCGCGTCCTCTATGACGAGGTGAAGCCGCTGCTGGAGCGCCTGGCCGCGGTGGAGCAGCGCCTGCGGGCGCGGCCGGGCGCGGTGACGGGCACGGTGCGGGTGGCCACGGTGTACAGCGTGGGCCTCCACACGCTGCCGCCGATCATCAAGCGCTGCATCGCCGACCATCCCGAGGTGAACGTGCGCCTCTCGTACCGGCGCACCAACGAGGTGGTGGCGGCGTGCCTGGACGGCGAGGTGGATTTCGGCATCGTGGCGGCGCCGGCGCGGCGCCCCGGCCTCGAGATCGTCCCGCTGGGCCACGACGAGCTGGTGATCGCCGCGCCGCCCAGCCACCCGATCGCGAGGCGCGCGCGTCCGCCGCTGGCCGCCCTGGACGGGCAGCCCTTCATCGGCTTCGACCGCGACATCCCCACGCGGCGCCTGGTGGACGCGCTGCTGCGCCGCCACGGCGTGCGCGTGCAGTACGCGATGGAGCTCGACAACATCGAGACGATCAAGCGCTCGGTGGAGGCGGGCCTCGGGCTCTCGCTCCTCCCTGCCCCCACACTCGCCGCCGAGATCCGCGCGCGCACGCTGGTGGGACGGCCACCCGCCGAGGGCCCGTTCCGCCGGCCCATCGCCGTGGTCTACCGCAAGAGCCGCGAGCTCTCGGCGGCGGGCAAGGCCTTCCTCGCCCTCCTCACCGCCGAGCTCGCTACTCGCCGATAGCGGAGGCCAGGTCCGAGAAGTCGGCCTCGGGCAGCTCGGTATAGACCGCGTTCGAGAGATAGCGCTCGCCGAAGTCGGCAATGATGGACACGACGAGCTTGCCGCGGTTCTCCGGCCGCTTCGCCACCTGCAGCGCCACCCACGTGATGGAGCCGGAGGAGATACCTGCGAAGATCGCTTCTTCTCTTGCCAGACGACGCGTGGTGTCGATCGCGTCCTCGGTCTTCACCGTCACCACCTCGTCGTAGATCTTCCGGTCGAGGTTCTCGGGGATGAAGCCTGCGCCGATCCCCTGCTGCTTGTGGGGCGAGGGGCTCCCGCCCGAGATCACAGGGCTCTCGGCGGGCTCCACGCAGATTATCTGGATACCCGGCTTCTTCTCACGCAGGTAGCGTCCGGTGCCGGTGATGGTGCCGCCGGTGCCGACGCCCGACACGAAGATGTCCACCTTGCCGCCGGTGTCGGCCCAGATCTCGGGCCCGGTGGTCTTGTAGTGGATCTCGGGATTGGCGGGGTTGTCGAACTGCCGCGGGATCCACGCGCGATTGCCGAGCCGTTCCGCGATCTCCTCGGCGCGGGTGATGCAGGCCTTCATGCCCTTCGGCCCCTCTGTCAGCACCACCTTGCACCCCAGCGCGCGCAGCATCTGGCGTCGCTCCACGGTCATGGTGTCGGGCATCGTGAAGATGCAGCGGTAGCCGAGCGCGGCCGCCACGTAGGCGAGGCCGATGCCGGTGTTGCCGCTGGTGGGCTCCACGATGATCATGCCGGGCTTGAGGCGGCCGCGGTCGATGGCGTCCTTGATCATCGCGTAGCCGATGCGGTCCTTCACGGAGCTGTAAGGGTTGTAGCCCTCGTGCTTCACGGCGACGCGGGCGGGGAGCCCGGCGCCCAGCCGGTTCAGGTAGATGAGTGGGGTGCCGCCGACCGTCTCTGTCACGTTCTCGTAGATCTTCCCGTGGGGCATGCGCGCGTGGCTCCTTTCGAGGGGGATGAAGGAGTATAGTCAGCGGGCCATGCCTCCCGCCACGCGCTTCGTCATCGTGTTCGTGGTGGACGGGCTCCGCCCCGACGCCATCACCGCCGACCACACGCCTACACTCTGGCGGCTGCGCCGCGAGGGCGTCGACTTCGCGAACAGCCACGCGGTGTTCCCCACCGTCACGCGCGTGAACGCGGCCACGCTGGCGACGGGCGCGCAGCCCGGCACGCACGGCATCCTGGGGAATCAGATCTATGTGCCCGCCGTCGATCCGCGGAAGGCGCTCGACACCGGCAACTACCGCAACCTCCTGGCGGTCGACGAGAAGGGCGGCGGCCTCGTGCGCACGCGCACGCTGGCGGAGCGCCTCGCCCGAGCCGGCCTCCGCTTCGCCGGCGTGAGCTCGGGCTCCACGGGGAGCGCGTTCCTCCTGAACCCGAAGGCGCCGACCGGCGTGGGCACGCTGGTCAACGGCTACCTCGACCCGGGCAAGACGGTCGCGTACCCCGCGGAGGCGAGCGCGGCGATCCTCGCGAAGTTCGGCGCGACGCCCGCGAAGGCCGGGGCGGAGCGCTACGACGGCGTGGTGAGCTGGACCCAGCGCGTGCTGCGCGAGTACGTGCTGCCGGAGCTGCGCCCCGACGTGGTGATCAACTGGCTCACCGAGCCCGATCACAGCCAGCACATCATCGGGGTGGGCTCGCCGGCGGCGCGCGAGGCGCTGCGGAACGACGACCGCGAGATCGCCCTGACCCTGGCCACGCTGGACGAGCTCGGCCTCACGGAGCGCGCGGACGTCTTCGTGGTGTCCGATCACGGCTTCACGAGCAATGTCGCGGGCGTGGACGTGGCGCGCGAGCTGGTCGAGGGCGGGGCCAAGGCGGCGCTCGACTCGCCCGACGTGATCCTCGCGAGCAGCGGCCAGGCGGTGGCGGTCCACGTGAAAGACCGGGACGCCGCGCGCATCGGCGCGATCGCACGCCTGGCGCAATCGCGAGAGTGGGGCGGGGCGCTCTTCACCGCCGCGCGTGGCGCGGGCGATCCACGGGGCGCGATCGACGGCACGTTCTCGCTGGACCTGATCCACCTCGCCCACGCGGAGCGCGGCCTGGATCTCCTGCTCACCTTCCCGTGGAGCTCGGACGCCAACGCCTTCGGCGTGCCCGGCGCGGACCTCGCGTGTACCAGCGGTGGCGCCCGGCTCTACACGAGCGACCACGGCAGCATGAGCCCGTGGAACGTGCGCAACACCTGCCTGGCGTGGGGCGTCGACATGAAGCGCGGCGCGACCGTGCGGGCGCCCTCCGGCAACGTGGACGTGGCGCCCACCATCCTGCACCTCCTCGGCGTGGATGACCGCACGGGTATGGACGGGCGCGTGCTCAGCGAGGCTCTGCTTGACGGGCCGGACCCCGACAAGGTCCCCGTGCAGACGCGCACGTCTCTCGTGGAGGCTGGGGCCTATCGCACGGCGCTACAGATCTCCGAGGTCGAGGGGCGGCGCTACGTGGACAAGAGCTGGCGCATCGTCTAGGCTGCTGACCCAAGGAGCGCGACATGGACATCGGCGCGGCGATCTTCTTCACGGACTACTCGATGGGGCCGGCGGACCTGGGACGGGCGATGGAAGAGCGCGGCTTCGAGTCGCTCTGGGCGCCCGAGCATTCCCATATTCCGCTTTCGCGGACGTCTCCTTTCCCTCAGGGCGGCGACCTCCCCAAGAAGTACTACGACGTCATGGACCCGTTCGTGACGCTGGCCGCGGCGGCGGCGGCAACCGCGCGGCTCCGCGTGGGCACCGGGATCTGCCTCGTCATTCAGCGCGATCCCATCCAGACCGCCAAGTTGGTGGCGAGCCTCGATCAGGTGTCGGGGGGGCGCTTCCTCTTCGGCATCGGCGCGGGCTGGAACGCGGAGGAGATGGCGGATCACGGGACGGACTTCAAGACTCGCTTCACCGTCATGCGCGAGCGCGTGGAGGCGATGAAGGCGATCTGGACCAAGTCCAAGCCCGAGTACCACGGGAAGTTCGTCGACTTTTCGCCCATGATGACGTGGCCGAAGCCGGTGCAGAAGCCGCACGCGCCGGTGATCGTGGGCGGCGCGTTCCCCTACGGCGCGCGGCGAGCCATCGCCTACGGTGACGGCTGGATCCCGCACGTGCGCCGGCCGGAATATGGCGACGGGGACGTGACGCGCTTCCTCCCCGAGTTCCGGAAGATGGCCGCAGAGGCGGGGCGCGACCCCGCGTTTCCCGTCACGATCTGGGGCCAGCCCGACGACGCCGTCAACCTCAAGAAGTATCGCGACGCCGGCGCCGCGCGCTTCGTCTTCAGCCTGCCTTCGGCCAAGGCCGATGAGATCCTGCCCATGCTCGACCGGCTCGCCACGGCAGCGCGCTAGTCCCGAGGAGATCCGCGTCATGGCCCCCATCATGCCCACGATCACGCAGATCACCGCCGGCCTCCGCTTCCCCGAGGGCCCGGTCGCGATGCCCGACGGATCCATCGTCTTGGTGGAGATCGAGCGCCGCACGCTCTCCCGCGTCACGCCGGACGGGAAGGTTCGCGTGATCGCCAATCTGGGCGGCGGGCCGAACGGCGCCGCCATGGGGCCCAACGGCAAGATCTACGTCACCAACAACGGCGGCCTCAAGTTCATCGACCGGCCGGGGAAGCTCTTTCCCGTCGCCCAGGCCGACGACTACACGACGGGCAGCATCCAGATCGTCGATCCGGAGTCGGGCAAGTTCGAGACGCTCTACGACCGCTGCGATGGCCGGCGGCTCAACGGGCCGAACGATCTCGTGTTCGACGGCGCGGGCGGCTTCTGGTTCACCGATCTCGGCAAGACGCGCGAGCGCGACTCGGACCGCGGCGTCGTCTACTACGCAAAGGCCGACGGCTCCATGATCAAGGAAGCCATCTTCCCCCTCGAGCGGCCCAACGGGATCGGGCTCTCACCGGACGAGAAGACCCTCTACGTGGTGGAGACGCCCACCGCGCGCTGCTGGTCGTTCAAGATCTCCGCCTCCGGCGAGATCGACTCCGCCAACGGCCCCTACCGTGGCGAGAAGGGCAAGGTCGTGGTGGGCCTGCCCGGCTATCAGATGTTCGACTCGCTCGCCGTGGACGGCGAGGGGCATGTCTGCGCGGCCACGCTGATCACCGGAGCGGTCTCGGACATCTGGCCGGACGGCAGCCGCGTGGACCAGTACATGCTGCCGGACATGATGGTGACCAACGTGTGCTTCGGCGGCCCCGGTCTCCGCACCGCCTACGCCACGCTGTCGATGGGCGGGACGCTGGTCTCGTTCGAGTGGCCGCGGGCCGGCCTGCCGCTGCGCTACCTCAACCGCTAGCGCGCGCCCTACCCGCCCCGCACGTAGCGCTTCGTCACCAACCGCAGGTGATCGCGGAAGTGCGGCGTGAGTCGCGTCGTCCAGTCGCTCTGCCGCGCCTGCTTCCATTCTGCGCTCTCGACGACCGACGGCGACGTCAGGTGGTAGAGCGCCACGTACTTCCGGTTCCCTGAGCGACCGCGGAAGCGCCGCGCGCAGAGCACGCCGGGCACGGCGGCCAACGCGGGGATGTGCTCCTTGTCGTACCACTCGTTGAACTCGGCCTCGAGTTCCGGGGCGATGTTCATGGCGTTGAGGAGCAGCCCGCCCGCGTCCGGCGGCGGGAGCTGATCGCCGGGCAGGATCTGCGTGCCCTCGTAGCGCAGCAGCATCTCCACCTTGCTCGTCATGCGCTTGGACCAGATGGAGAGGTTCTGGCCGCCGATGGCCCGATAGGCCGGGCTGTCCATCACCTCGACGGTCTCGAGGTCATAGGTCGCCAGCGAGATCTTGCCACCCTCGACGCCGATCCAGCGCCGGCAGAGCAGGAAGCCGGGCACGCGCTCGCGCTCGGGGATGTGCTCGAGGTCGTACCAGTCGTGGAACTCGTCCTCGGCGGTGGGAGCGAAGTTCATCGCGGCGATCAGAGCGCCCTTGGCCATGGTGATCCTCCTCTCGGGGACCCGATTCCATCATAGAATGCCCGCCGAGGACAACGACGTCCCCGTGATCCTGGCCCCCTTTCGCGTGCGGTCCTTCCGCTTCCAGTGGCCCGCCGACCTCCTCACCTCGCTCGCGTTCGAGATGGAGACGGTCATCCTCTCCTGGTACGTGATGGTGGAGACGGGCTCGGTGCTCCTGCTCACCACGTTCGCCTCGCTGCTCTTCCTCGGCACGCTCGCCGCGCCCATGTTCGGCGTGCTGAGCGACCGCCTCGGCGCGCGGAATCTGCTGGCGGTGATGCGCGTGGTCTACACCGCGCTCGCCGCGCTGCTGATGCTGCTCGCCTTCTCCGGCCGGCTGAGCCCACTCTGGGCCTTCGTCGTTGCGGTGCCCGCCGGCATTGTGCGGCCCAACGACCAGGTGCTGCGGAACATCCTCGTGGGCGAGACCATGCCGGCCCCGCAGCTCATGGGCGCGCTGGGGCTCTCGCGCGCCACCATGGACTCTGCCCGCGTGGTCGGCTCGCTCGCGGGCGCGGGGCTCTTCGCCGCGCTCGGCCTGGGCTCCGCCTACGTGCTGGTGGTGGCGCTCTACGCCGCCAGCTTTGTGCTGACGCTCGGCATGTCGCAGCGCCGTCCCGTGCCCGTGCCCGTGGGCGAGGAGCCGGCCGCGGGAGACGCTGTCGCCGGCGTCTCGGGCCTGCACGATCTGATCGAGGGCCTGCTCCACGTCTGGCGCACCCCCGCGCTCGTCAGCGCCCTCTGGCTGGCCTTCCTCATCAACCTCACCGCCTACCCGATCTCGGGCGGGCTCCTCGCCTACATCGCACGCGCCGTCTACCACACGGACGCGACCGGCCTCGGCCGGCTGGCCGCCAGCTTCTCGCTGGGCGCGCTGGTGGGCTCGGTCGCGTTCGTGCTGACGGGCGGGCCGCGGCGCCCCGAGCGCGCCATGCTCGTCCACGCCACGCTCTGGTACGGGGTGCTGCTGGCCTTTGGCTTCGTGGGGACACTGGGCGGCGGCATGGTGGCGCTGTTCCTCGCCGGCGTCGTGCAGAGCGTGGCGATGATCTCGCTCGCGGCGTGGCTGCTCATCGTGGTGGACGACCGCTTCCGCGGGCGCGTGATGGGCGTCCGGATGCTGGCGGTGTACGGGCTGCCGCTCGGCCTCATGGCCGCCGGCGCGCTGATCGACCTGATCGGCTACACGCCGACCATCGCCGCGCTCACCGTCACCGGGCTCGTCTTCACCGCGCTGATCGGGCTGCGGTGGCGCGCTGCGCTCTGGTCAGCGTAGGGTCACGAGCGGCGGGAGGCCCAGCTCGGCCGTGCACTGGCCGAACCACTCGATGACCTCGCGGTGGAGCGGGATGCCGTGGGCGCGGCGCTCCGCCGCCTCCTCGGCCTCGAGCAGGCCCGGATAGAGCACGCGCTCCTCGCCGGGCGCCGGCGGCGCGGTACGCAAAGTTCGGAGCGTCTCGTCCATCGTGTCCTTGAAGCGCTCGAGGTCGGTGAAGGCCTCGATGTGATACGCAGCGAACTGATTCTTCGAGCCGCTCGCCGCGTTCAGCATGGTCGGCACCGAGCCGGAGAGCATGGTGGCGAGCACCTCGGCCATCAGCGCGAAGCCGTAGCCCTTGTGCGAGCCCTGCTCGCGCGTGCCGCCCAGTGGGGCCTGGAAGAAGTCGTCACGGTCGAAGACGGGCTTCTCCTCCATGATCGGCGTGCCTTCCTTGTCCGTGACCCAGCCGGGCAGAAGCGGCGAGCCCACGCGCATGGCGAGGCCGATCTTGTTCCCCGCGATGGCGGAGGTGGCGGCGTCGAAGAGGAGCGGCGCCTCGCGTCGCGCCGGCGCGGCGAGCGCGATGGGATTGGTGCCCAGCATCGGCTTTGCCGCGAACGTGGGCACCACGCGGAGCCCGGCGGCGGTGAAGCAGGCGCCCACCATGTCGGCCTGCGCCGCCTGCATCGCGTAATGGCCGATGGCGCCGAAGTGGCCGGCGTTGTAGACGGTGACGATGCCAACGCCGACCTTCCGCGCCTTTTCCATGGCGAGGCGCATGGCCTTGGGCCCCACGATGATGCCGAGCCGGCGCTCGGCGTCGATGACGGCGGTGCCCGGCGCCTCGCGCATCACCTTCCAGCCCGGCCGGGGGTCGAGCTTGCCCGCCTTGTAGTCGCGCACGTACTGGCGGAGCATGTTCGACACGCCGTGCGTCTCCACGCCGCGGAGATCGGTGGTGGTGAGGACGTCGGCCCCCTCTGCCGCGTCCTCGGGCGTGAGCCCCATCTTGCCGAAGATCTCGGTGACGGACTTGCGCAGCGCCGCCTCAGCGACCAGTACCTGATCCTTCACCGGGACCTTGAAGCGCTCGAGCATGGGGGCGTTCTCCTTTGGTAGCATCCTAGCCGTTGTGACCATCGATCGCACCCCGCGCATGGCCGTTCACCGGAGCGGCCGCGGGCCCGACCTCGTCCTCTTCCACGGGGGCATGGGGTCCTGGAAGCACTGGTCGCGCAACGTGGGGCCACTGTCGGAGCGCTTCACCGTCCACGCCCTCGACCATCCGGCCTACGGGAACTCGGCGTCCATACCTCGCGAGACCACGGGCCCGCAGTACCTCGAGCTGATGCACGAGCTGTTCGTCGAGGCCTTCCCCGGCACGGCGCCGCTCCGGTTCGCCGGCTTCTCCTTCGGCGGCGCCATCGCGGCCAAGCTCGCCTGGCGCCTGGCCCCGCGCGTCACCCATCTCTGCCTGGTCTCGCCCGCGGGCTTCCCGCCGCGCAAGTTCGGCGAGCGCCCCACGCGGAGCTACAAGGAGGCGGGCGACGACGAGCGGCTCTTCCGCGAGATCTGCCGGCACAATCTTCTCGTCAACATGCTGAGCGACCCCGCCAGCATCAGCGAGGAGACGCTCGACATCCAGGCGGACTGCGTGCGGCGAACCAGGTTCAACAGTCGAAAAGTCAGCGCCGGCGGCACGCTGCTGACCGACCTCGCGGCGCTGACGAGCCTGCCGGAGCCCCCCTGCCGGGTCCGTCTGCTCTGGGGCGAGGGCGACGATTCGGCGTTCCGGCCGGCGGCGAAGCTGATCGGCGAGGTGCGCGAGGCCGTGGGCGGCACGCTCGACGTGCACCGCGTCCCGCGCGCGGGGCACTGGTCGGCCTACGAGAACGCGCCCGAGGTGAACCGGCTGATGCTGGAGTTCTTCTCGAGCTGAGCCGGCCTACCGGCTGAACGCGGGCATCACCTCGGCGGCGAAGCGCTCGAGCTGCTCGACCATCATGGCGCGCGGCACGCCGATGGGCCAGCCGAGCATGACGTGGTCGAGGCCGGGGTACTTGGCCTCCAGCTCCTTGAGATAGCCCACGATGTCGTGCGCGGGGCCACAGAGCCAGGAGCGGTTGCGCACGCCGTCCTCGAGCGAGGCCGTGGTCGGCGACTGGGGGCGGCGCGCCGCCACCGCCTTGGCGTGCTCCTCGCTGTAGCGCAGCATGCCGAGGGGCGCCATCACCTTGGCGTGCTCCTCGAAGTAGGGCCGGGCACGGCGGATCGCGCCCTCCACGGTGTCGTCGAGGCACATGCGGAAGCCGAGGATCAGATCCTCGCCCAGCGCGCGGTCGCGGCCGTGGCGGCGCCCCGCCTCCTGATAGTCGCGCACCCAGCGCTGCACCAGCTCCTCCGCGGTGGCGGAGATGACGCCCTTGATCCCGTGCCGCGCCATGAACTCGAGCCCGCGCGCGCCGCCGCTCACGATGGGCTGCCACACCTCCACCGGCTGGCGAAGCGGCCGCGGCACCAGCGAGATCTCGCGGAGCGTGTAGCCGCGATACGGCACCTCGGGCGGGATCGTGTAGTGCCTGCCCCGGTGCGCGAACGATTCCTCGCGCAGGGCCTTCAGGATCACCTCGACTTGCTCCTCGAACAGCTCGCGATTGGCTTCGGCGTCCAGCATCGGGTTGCCGAAGGTCTCCACTTCCCTGCTGTGGTATCCGCGCCCCACGCCGAAGACCACGCGACCCTTGGTGAGGATGTCGGCGACGGCGTAGTCCTCGGCCAGGCGCAGCGGATGCCAGGTCGGCACCACGTTGAACGCGCAGCCGAACTTGATCCGCTGGGTGCGATGGGCGAGATCGACCGCCAGCATGGGAATGTTCGGGATGCATTCCCAGCCCTCGTGCTGGAAGTGGTGCTCGGCCATCCAGAACGTCTCGTAGCCGAGCCGATCCGCGGCCTGAGCCACCGTGGCTGCCGAGTCGAACGACTCGATCAGGCGCGTATTGGGATAGCGCCGGTCGTCCGCGGGCACGCCGTCGAGCCCGCAGCCCTCCAGCTCGATGTGGCCGACGTAGAGGGTAGAGAAGCGCGTGATCATGCGAGGCCGCGCACCGCCAAGGCCTTGGCTCGCAGCGTAAAGGGGCCCGGCGCCCCGACAGCCCGCAGGCGCGCCTCGAGCCCGGACCGCAGCGCCGAGCGCTGCGCGGGATCCAGCGTCGCGATGTAGGCGCCCGTAGGACCGACACCGGTCTCCTGCGGCCGCCAGTAGTCATCGAACGAGGCGAAGTCCGTGATGATCTCGAGCGGGCGCTCCTCCACCTCGCGAAAGCCGGCTGACTGCCAGAGCGCCGTCAGCTGTCCCGGCTGGCCCAAGGGCCGACGACGCTTCGGTTCCGCGGCGGGATCCAGCTCGACCGCCACGTCCCAGAACAGCGACGTCATCTCCAGCCCGCGCGCATCCCAGGTGCAGACGGCCCCCGTCCCGCCTGATCGGACCACGCGCCGCAGCTCGCTCGCCGCCTTCGCCGCGTCCGGGATGAAGTGAAACACCAGGCAAGACAGCGCGCAGTCGAACGACTCGTCGGGATAGGGCAAGGCCTGCGCGTCCCCCACGTCGAACGACGCGCGGGCGTCGTTGATCCGCGCACGCGCGTGCTCCACGAAGGCGGCCACGGGATCGATGCCGACGATCTCCGCGCGGCGGGTCATGCCGGCCAAGGTCTTGGTGAGGGAGCCCGTCCCGCATCCGACGTCGAGCACACGCCCGGGATCGCCGACCTTGGCGAACTCGGCCAGGAGCGGCGCGAGGCGAATGCTCCAGCGCCCCATGAAGCCTTCGTAGGCCAGGGCGTCGGTGAACAGGGGCTTCGCGCTCATCGGCCAAAGATAACGTAGTCGTCGCGATTTCGCTTGACAGGTTCTGGAGACGGGCTTTTCGGCAAGCGAGCACGATCTTTCGACGGCCGCTACCTGGCGCTCAGTCAGCCAGCGAGCCCGAATGATTTCCGTCATTCGCGTCCGCGTGGAGCAACGGCTTCCGCTCGTGTGCGGAGTGGCTGGCCTGGCGTGTGGGCCTCGATATCGTGGCCGCACGCGAACGGGTACGAATCGCCCGTGCCCTGGGGACTCTTCCGATCCTGGCGGGCGCGTTGGAGCGAGGCGACCTCTCATATACCAAGGTGCGGGCGCTGACTCGGATCGCGACTCCGGAGAATGAAGCGCGGCTGCTCACGATGGGACGCACCAACACGGCCGAGCAGATCGGTCGGATCGTCCGAAGCAGGCGGATGCTCGACGGAGCCGCCGAGCGTCGAGAAGCGAAGCGTCAGCATGAGAGCCGTGCTCTGAGTGCCTATCGGGAAGAAAGCGGGATGGTCGTGATCCACGGGCGCCTCGACCCCGAAGGCGGCGCGGTGTTCATGCAGGCCCTGGCCGCCGCCCAGGATGCGCTCTACCGACGGTCCAAGGAAGCCGCAGGGCCCTCACGGGCCGCTCCACCAACGCCCACCTACCTGCAGCAGAACGCGGACGCACTGACACTGCTGGCGGAGGCTGCTCTGCACCACGAGCTCGACCCCGGTGCTCCCGGGGAGCGCTATCAAGTGGTGCTTCATGTCGACGATACCGTGCTGGCGTCCCCAGACGCGGTGGGCGAGTCGATGCTGGACGGAACCCACGCTTCCGCGGAAGCGTCCGAGCGACTCAGCTGTGACGCCAGCCGCACATGGATGCGGCATGACTCGGAAGGCAACGTCCTCGAGGTAGGGAGGCGGACACGGACGATTCCCCCAGCCCTGCGCCGGGCGCTATTGCACCGTGATCAGGGGTGCCGCTTCCCCCGGGTGCGGCCTCCGGTTCGTCCAGGGGCATCACATCCAACACTGGGCTCATGGAGGACCGACCACGCTGGCCAACCTCGTACTCCTGTGCCGTCGGCACCACCGGGCGGTGCACGAGGACGGATACCGTATCACTCGCGAAGAGGATGGGAAGCTGACGTTCCTTCGCCCAGACGGCCGGCCGCTGCCCGAGTCACCCTGATCAGGAGCCCTAGTAGTACACGCTCCGGCTCTGCCCTCCCGAGGCCACGATCAGCTCGCCGGTGACGGCCCACGCCTTGTCGGAGCAGAGGAAGGCGGTGACGTAGGCGACCTCGCTCGCGTCGATCATGCGACATACGGCGTTACCCCTGGGCGAGTCCGGCACGTAGTCCAGGCGCTCCGCCTCGGCCGCGTCCACGCCCAACTCTTTGGCGCGGGCGGCGAGCAGGCGCGGCGTGCGCTCCGTGCGGGTGATGCCGGGATGCACGCAGTTCACGGTGATGCCGAAGCGGCCGAGCTGCACGGCCAGGGTCTTGCTCAGGTGCACCAGGGACGTGTTGCGGGCGCCGCCGGAGAGATTGCCGGCGTTGCGCGCGTTGAGGCCGCTGATGTTGATGATGCGGCCCCACTTCTGCTCCTTCATGAACGGGATGGCGGCACGGCAGCAGCGGAGGGCGCCCACGTACTTCACGTTGAAGTCGTGGAGGAGGTCCTCGTCCACGAGATTCTCGATGGGGCCGGTGGCGCTGGGGGAGCCGCCCGGCGGCGAGCCGGAGTTCACGAGGATGTTGAGGCCGCCGAGCTGGGCGGCGGCCTGGGCCACCATGCCGTCGACCTCGGCGCGATTGGTCACGTCCGCGGGGATGGCGATGACGCGGCGGCCGGTCTCGGCGGCCAGCTCGCCCGCCGCCTTCTCCAGCACGTCCTTGGTGCGCGACACCACGGCCACGTCCGCGCCCTCGCGGGCCAGCTCACGCGCGATGGCCTTGCCGATGCCGAGGCTGCCGCCGGTGACGATGGCCTTCTTGCCCTTGAGCCCGAGATCCATGGTGTTCTCCCCCTAGACCGGTTGTGCCACAATACCGGCCCATGCAACGCCGGCTCGCCGCGATCCTCGCCGCCGATATCGAGGGGTATAGCCGCCTCATGGGCGAGGACGAGGCGGCCACCGTCCGGGACCTCAAGGGCCACCAGGCCGTCGTCCTCCCCATGGTCGGGCAGCACGGCGGCCGCGTCATGGACACCGCGGGCGACGGCATTCTAGCCGAATTCCCCAGCGTGACCGGGGCTATCGAGTGCGCGGTCGAGATCCAGACGGTGATGGCGCAGCGCAACGTCGACGTCCCCGAGGCGCGCCGCATGCGCTTCCGCATGGGCGTCAACGTGGGCGACGTCATCCACGATGGCGACCGCATCTACGGTGACGGCATCAACATCGCGTCCCGCTTGCAGACCGCGGCGGAGCCGGGCGGCATCTGCATCTCACGCCCAGTGTTCGACCAGCTCAATCGGGCCGCGGCCGCCGCGTTTCAGACGCTCGGGCCGCGCGTCTTCAAGAACATCGTCCAACCGGTGGAGGTGTTCGCCCGGCGCCCCGCGGAGGGGGAGCCACGGGGCGAGGCCGGGGAGCCCGCGCCGCTCACCCAGGAGATCCGGTTCTGCCGAGCGCCCGACGGCGTCCAGCTCGCGTACGCGATGGTGGGCCAGGGGCCACCCGTCGTGAAGCCGGGAAACTGGATGACCCATCTCGATTACGACCTGGAGAGCCCGATCTGGCGGCGCCTCTATCGCGAGCTCACGAAGCGGAACACCCTCCTTCGCTATGACGCCCGGGGTAACGGGCTCTCGGATCGGGTCGTCGAGGACATCTCGTTCGACGCCCTGGTGTTCGACCTCGAGTCGGTGGTCGACGCGGCGGGGGTGGACCGCTTCGCGCTCATGGGCATCTCGTTGGGCTGCGCGGTGGCGATCGCATACGCAGCCCGACATCCCGGGCGCGTGTCGCAGCTCATCCTCTACGGGGGGTATGCGCTGGGCCGCAACAAGCGCCCGCTGAGCGCGGCCGAAGTCGAGGAAGAGGCCGCCATGCGGACTCTGACGCGGCTCGGCTGGGGTAAGGAGAACGCGGCGTTTCGGCAGATGTTCACCTCCCAGTTCATCCCGGGCGGAACGAAAGAGCAAGCCGACTGGTTCAACGAGCTCCAGCGGGTCAACGTCTCGCCCGAGGTGGCGGTGCAGTTCATGGAGGTAAGCGGTACGGTGGACGTCACCGCCCTCCTCCCCAAGCTCACCATGCCCACCCTGGTCATGCACGCGACCGGCGACGCCCGCGTCCCCTTCGAGTCGGGGCGGCGCATGGCGGCCGGCATTCCCGGGGCCCGCTTCGTGCCGCTGACCGGCAGCAACCACATATTCCGCGAGGATGAGCCCGCGTACGGCCAGTTCGTCGAGCAGGTCCGGGCCTTCCTCTCCGGCTAGTCCTCGAGGTA